>NZ_JAMPKB010000006.1:0-144687 GCF_039961925.1 Trichocoleus sp. DQ-U1
CGTATTTCATTAGCTTTACTTATGAATTACCAGGGGTGAGCGTAGAAGACAGGTGAGCGAGCGCATAATTTCAGACCTCATATTACCCCAGCGACGACTTTTGCAAGAGGTCTTTTGACTGCGCCCATTGGGTGCCCGACTATGATTGCGGGATTCTTGGTGTTCTGATCTAAGGCTTTGGGAATGAAGAGATTCCCAGCAACCTGCATATTGTATTGGTTTCTGAACGTAACCTTCTGCACCGTCACCTTGTCGCTCCTATAGAAGTTGTCTGCTCCCTCGACTACCGCGGACTGCTACACGGGTGCTTGGGGGCTATTACGCCAGACGTGTGTTTTGTCGAGTGCAAATGCCGCCGTTGCGCCGATTGCACTCATCAAGAGGGTTGGATTAGAACGCGGTGTTTCATTGATTTGTTCGTATGTGTGGGTTTATCTAGCGGGTTAGCTTCGGTTCGACGCGCCTGCCTTCAGCGGGGCTATGTCGATGACGAAGCGATAGCGCGCGTCCTTGTTCACCAAGCGCTCGTAAGCACGTTTGCATTGGTACTCCTGCGAAGTTTCACCTCGGTTATTCAGATTTCAGAGAAGCCATATCAATTACAAAGCGATATTTCACATCGGACTTGAGCAGTCGCTCGTAGGCTTCGTTGACCTTCTGGATGGGGATGACTTCAACATCGGCGGTGATATTGTGTTCACCGCAAAAGTCGAGCATCTCTTGGGTTTCGGCGATGCCGCCGATCATAGAGCCAGAAAGACTGCGGCGACTCATAATCAGACTAAATGCCGCGACATCTAGAGGCTTTTCAGGCGCACCAACCAGGGTGATATTACCATCGAGGCCCAGCAGGTTGAGATAAGCATTAATGTCGTGCTTGGCGGCGACGGTATCGAGGATAAAATCGAAGCTACCAGCGTGCTTTTGCATCTCGTCAGCATTGCGGGAAACAACAACTTCATCGGCACCCAGGCGGAGCGCGTCTTCTTTCTTGTCGGGGGACGTGGTAAAGACAACAACGCGCGCTCCCATTGCATGAGCAAGCTTCACGCCCATGTGCCCCAATCCGCCCAGACCGACCACACCTACTTTCTTACCCTCTGTAACTCCCCAATGACGGAGTGGCGAATACGTGGTAATGCCTGCACACAGGAGCGGTGCAACTCCAGCTAGATCGAGGTTTGGGGGAACGCGCAGCACGAAGCGTTGATCGACAACAATGCTATTGGAATAGCCACCATAGGTAACTGGAGCGGTCTTGTGCTTGTCTGGAGAGTTGTAGGTGAAGATCGCATTTTGGCAAAACTGCTCAAAGCCAGCCTTGCAATTGGGACAGTGACCATCCGAATCGACCATGCAGCCAACTCCCACTAGATCGCCCGACTTGAACTTGGTCACTGCTGAACCGACTTGAGTGACCCGTCCAACAATCTCATGACCGGGAACGATCGGGTAGGTTGTGGACATGAAATCGCTCCACTCGTCCCGCACTGAATGGAGGTCGGAGTGGCAGATGCCACAGAAGAGAATTTCAATCTGAACGTCGTGCTCGGTTGGATCGCGCCGTGCGATTGTGTCGGAGGCCAGCTGTGATGTTGCACTGACTGCGGAGTAAGCTTTGGCGTTGTACATAAATTGATGCTCCAATCTGGAAGATAAGCTGGTTTACTTCTACTCGGTCTTGAATTTGTCCTGGTATTGTTCGTCGCTGACCTTTTCCATCCAGTCTAAGGGCTTGCCGTCGAGTACCTCCTGAGTAGCGATATGAGTCATCGCCGTTGGCGGTGAATGTGACGATGCCGATAATGCTTTATTGTCGTGCGTTTAGGGTTCGATCTGGTTGGCGACGCACATCACTAAACCGTTTGACCGCCATCGACGACCAGGGCGTGCCCGACGGCGAAGGAGGACGCATCCGAACACAGCCAGACGACAGCGTTGGCGATCTCTTCGGGCTGGCCCATCCTGCCAATTGGTTCCTGCGAGATCACTCGTTCTCGTCCTTCGGGAGTGCCGCCGCTGAAGCGATCCATCATCGGGGTGTCGATGATTCCGGGACACACAGCGTTGATGCGAATGTTTTGTGAGGCGTAGTCGAGTGCCGCCGCCTTGGCCAGTCCGACCACGCCGTGCTTTGCAGCCACGTAAGCCGCTTGACCTTTGAAGCCTTTGACTCCAGCACCTGAAGAGGTATTCACGATCGCGCCGCTTCCTTGCTTAAGCATCAACAGGATTTCGTGCTTCAGGCACAGGAACACGCCGCGCAGGTTGATGTTGACGATGCGGTCCCAATCTGCCTCATCCAGTTCCGCAGTCGCCGCTATCTTCTGTTCCACACCAGCGTTATTAAAGGCAAAGTCCAGCCGCCCGAAAATCTCAATGGCCTTATCCAGGGCTGCCTTCACGTCCTCGGCTCGCGTCACGTCGCACCTGACGGCGATCGCCTTCGGCAGCAGCGAAGCTCCCGCCCGCCCGTCGAGTTCCTCAATTATGCGGACTGTTTCTTGATTGCCTTGTTCTGAAATGTCAGCGACCACCACGTTAGCGCCCTCACGGGCAAATGCCAGCGCTGTCGCTCGACCGATGCCGTTCGCTGCTCCGGTGACAAAAGCCACCTTATCTGTGAAGTTTCCATTCGAGTTGAGTAGCATATATTCTCCTGCCAGTTTCTCGCTTACCGACTGAGGTGCTGATTGAAAAAGGACGCAAGCTTGTCCCACGGGATAAGGTTCACCCGGTCGTACAAATCGACGTGTCCCGCGTTCGGAACGATGTAGAGATCCTTTGGCTCGGCTGCGCGTTTGTAGGCATCTTCGCTGAACTCCTTAGAATGGGCATTGTCACCCGTGATGAACAGCATGGGACGAGGCGAAATCGTCTCAATGTCATCGAACGGGTAAAAGTTCATGAATTTGACGTTGCTGGTAAGTGTCGGATGCGTTGTCAGTTTCGGCGACGAACTTTTGGGGGTGTATTCGCCTCTGGGAGTGCGGTAGAAGTCATAGAACTCACGCTCAATGGCGCTGGAGTTCTCATTTAGTTCATGCACAGTCCCGCTTGTGTATTTGGTCTCGCCACCTGTGAACTCCGCATAGCGTTGCTCAGCCGCCTCTGCGATCCATTTCTTCCTTTGTTCCAGGGTCGTAGAATGCTTAAGCCCGTTGCGAGCGGCAGCACCCATGTCATACATACTGACCGTCGCAATGGCCTTCATGCGCGGGTCGAGCTTGGCGGCGCTGATGACGAAGCTCCCGCTGCCGCAAATCCCGAGAACGCCAATCCGATCCCTCTCAACGAATGGTCGAGTGCCCAGAAAATCGACCGCAGCACTGAAATCCTCGGCATAAATATCCGGTGAAACAACGTTGCGAGGCTGCCCCTCACTCTCGCCCCAGAAAGACAAATCGAGGGACAAGGTGACGAATCCCTGCTCAGCCAGCTTTTGGGCATACAGATTTGCGCTCTGTTCTTTGACTGCGCCCATTGGGTGCCCGACAATGATTGCCGGATTCCTGGCGTTCTGATTCAAGGCTTTGGGGATGAAGAGAGTCCCAGCAACCTGCATGTTGTATTGGTTTTTGAATGTAACCTTCTGCACCGTCACCTTGTCGCTTTTGTAGAAGTTGTCCGCCCCCTCGACCACAGGGGACTGCTGCGCGAGTGCTTGGGGGCTATTACGCCAGACGTGTGTTTTGTCGAGCGCAAATGCCGCCGTTGCACAGATTGCACTCATCAAGAGGGTTGGTATTAGAACGCGGTGTTTCATTGATTTGTTCGTATGTGTGGGTTTATTTAGCGGGTTCACTTTGGCTCAATAGTCGTCGCAAGCAGTTTCATTTCGTACCCTCTTTACTGCGATCGCAACTCGATCGTCACTTTTACAGAACCAGGCACATTCAATGCCTCGATGTCACCGTCAATTTTTCCGAGAATAATGAGTCCGTTTGAGTATCCAAAATCGTTGTAATACATCGCCAAATTCCCCCAGGGAGCGTAATAAGCAATATCTCCAACCGCAGGATCGCTGCCCGGAGGTGCATCCTCTGTTGATAATCGTCTTGGCAAATCACTAACTTTTTCGGTGTTCGCGTGGTCTTCCAGCGTCAGCGTTAATGGCAGCAGGGAAATAAAATCCTGAGTGGTTTTGCTATCAATCAACGTGGCTGTCACGACTTCGTTTCCGACCTTGATGTTAATCTTCATCCTGTTTGCCTGCTTGGTTGGTAGTTCAGTTGGTATCTCTGATTGAGTATTGCTGGTGATACTGTTGTCGGCACGGCAGGCTGAGGAACACAGGGACATTGCTAAAGCGAGAACCAAAACCAGCATTCGCTTCTGACCGTTTTTTCCTCTAGTGGGAAGCCACCTCGAAAGCATCAAAATCGTCCTCCATATTGCTCGTTGCTGACCTGTTCCATCCAGTCCACAGGGCTGCCGTTGAGCGCCTCGTGAATGGCAGTATGAGTCATGGCTGTAGTGGCTGTAGCTCCGTGCCAGTGTTTCACACCGGGTGGAATCCAGACGACATCACCAGGTCTAATTTCCTGAATTTGACCGCCCCACTGCTGAACCCAGCCAACTCCATCCGTCACAATGAGCGTCTGCCCCAAGGGATGGGTGTGCCATGCGGTTCGGGCACCTCGCTCAAAGGTGACACTTGCGCCAGATGCGCGTGACGGTTCGTGCACCGGAAAAAGAGGATTGATGCGTACAGAACCCGTGAAATAGTCGGCAGCTCCTTCAGTGGAAGGCTGCGAACCGTTCCGCGTGATTTCCACGGTTTGAGGGCGATCGCCAGATGAAACTTGTGTATGACCTGCCTGTGCAAACCCCAAAGCCAATAAGGAAAATGCCATAACAGGCATCGTGAGCCGTTTCATTTCTGTTCCTCCATGTTTGTGCTTAGCCGTGCAAAGCTTTCCCACAGCGACCAATGCCTACCGTGGATTTAAGGATGCTTCTCGTGCAATCGCCAGAAGCGATTGACCAATCAAACCTGAGTTTTCTTTTGAATAAAAATCCAGACGCTTACAAGCAGCCGGAATCACATTTCATTGCTTTAACCTCATTCTAGGAATCCTGAAAGGCAAGCAATAGGACGATCGTCTAGGATCGTTGTACAATCCTGCAAACCTACAGCCATTTCGATTCAAGCCACGCTAGATTCTTTACAGGCTTAGCTGCCAACCCCTTTCTAGACCTTGATGTGTCTATAAATCGATTTGAACGGACATCAGAAATGAACGCTGCAAGAACGAGTGAAAAGTCCGATAGAGCGTTGATGAATAACCCTCAGGCAAAGCGTGAAGCAGACCGAGCGCAAGCCAACCGAGAGGAACTAAGGGAGCGAATTGCCCAAGCGATTCGTCAAGATGGAGCGATCGAGCTGCTGAAAGGATTGCACTTCTATCGCACCTCGTCTCCTTCGGAATGCTTTCATAGTGTCTCTATTCCTGCCTTTTGTGCGATCGCTCAGGGCAGTAAAGAAGTCCTTCTAGGCAGCGATCGCTATCAGTACGATCCGATGCACTATCTGCTGGGGACAGTCGAACTGCCGATTGCCAGCCAAATTCTAGAAGCAACTCAGGAAAAACCGTACCTAGGCCTTCGTCTCGATCTCGACCCTACCCTCGTTGGCTCAGCTATGGTTGAGGCAGGCTATCCCTCAGCGCAACGGGGTGCTAGTGTAAAAGCGATCGACGTGAGTCCGTTGGATGCAGACCTGTTGGATGCTGTGGTGCGGCTTGTCAGGCTTCTCGATTCTCCTGCGGAAGCCCATATGCTTGCACCCCTGATTAAACGGGAAATTATCTACCGACTCCTAATGGGAACGCACGGAAATCGGCTGCGTCAGATTGCCGTTCTAGGTGGCTACACCCACCACATCGCCAGAGCCGTCGATCGACTTCGCAAAGACTTTAACCAGCCGCTTCGGATTGAAAGCATCGCACGAGAGCTTGGCATGAGTGTCTCAGGCTTCCACCATCACTTCAAGTCAGTCACTGCTATGAGTCCTTTACAGTTTCAGAAGCAACTACGGCTTCAAGAGGCTCGCCGTCTGATGCTGGGGCAAAACCTTGACGCTAACAGTGCTGCCTACCATGTGGGTTATGATGACGCCTCGCACTTCAACCGGGAATACAAGCGGCTCTTTGGTGCACCACCGATGCGTGATGTGGAGCGGCTGCGAGAAGCTGCCAGGGAGACTGCTGGTTCAATATGACTCTTCAAGACTCCTAATCTTGCCAGAAGTCGCTAAAAGTTTCTACCGGATAGATGTTCTAATTCGTTATAGGGCATTTTAACTCCCTCTTGCCGTCCTTCTTCCTAAAGTTTTCCCGATTCTCCTTTACCTTGATCGCTAACTGGCACATTGCTTTCCTATTCATGCAGGAGGTCTAAGGATGACACTCTACAGACAATGTTACGGTACGCGCCCACCGAGAAACGAAGCAGGCTAACTATCATTTCATTAGACTCATACAATCTATCTAACTCCTCTAATTCGGGCAATCATCGCTCTTTCGTTGCTCGCGTTAGAGTAAAATTTAAAACTCTTGCATCAAAGGAATTTGACCAATTTAGTATTAGCGTCGGGCTGACCAGTTGCGTCTATCTACTTTGGCACCGCCTAATATATCCACGCTTCCAATAATGGTGTTGTCAGAAATGCGCCCATTAAACTGCATGGTTACTAGCTTCCCTTGCTTCGGCTGTGTAACTTTAAAGCTAAGTTGGTCGCCGGTTAATTTCGCCTCAGTAATTGGTATTTCGTCATTGCTCATTCTCACCGTTCCCGTAACTTCTTGGAACTGTTGACGTAATTGCAGCGTGTAGGGGTTTTTGCTGCCAACGGATTGCATATTCCATTGCCAGGTTCCTGTTACCTGTGCGGGAATCACCCAATAGAAAACTCTATGAATGCGAGAACCGACCCGCAACACTTCAGTCCGATCGGGTTTCCATTCCTTCATGTCGAACTGGTGAGATACAACGGGCGTTCCGGGTTTGAGTTCGCGCAGCAGTTTCGGTCGCAGTTGGAGGTTAACTTTAGGCAACAGGTAAAGCGTCACCACGGTAGCCTCGCTGAGGTCAGTTTGGAACAAATCTTGCTCGACAAACTTCACGCGATCGCTCACACTGGCTAATCTAGCTTTTTCGTTACTTTCCTGAATCAGTCGGGGGTTAATCTCGAAACCGACACCCTTCGCGCCAAATTCCTTCGCGGCTGCGATAACCAACCTTCCATCGCCAGAACCTAAATCGTAGACGACATCATCTTGAGTGACGTCAGCCATCTTTAGCATTGCTGTCACCACCTCGTTAGGTGTTGGCACATAAGGCACATCAGTCTGCGATCGCACCCCCTCCGGCAAGGGTGGAGGTTGAGCTTGGGAGACGGGTAGCGATCGCCCTTCTTGCCAGATGAAGAGGCTGCTAACACCCGCACACAACACCAAAAAGCCAAGGATTCGCTTCAAACGCATAGCAACTGATGACCTTAGTGAATGTGACACTTCTCCTTATCTTGCCAGAAGCGATCGCTTGTGAACACTTGGATTTAGAGAGAGCGATCGCTTGTCATTGCATGCCTTTGCTAAGTCTTATCAAAGCGCTGGAAATTACTTTTTGCTACAACTTGCAAGTCTCGACGCGAGATAAGACATTTCCACAATTAAAAATGAAGAATCCACGTCGCCCCTAAGAGAAATTAAGCGATCGCATCCAAGGAAGATGTCCTGCTGGTGCATCCAAGCTGAAGGTAAGTTCATCATATTCGCACCAACCTTATTCAAACCATCCCAAGCGATCGCCAAAACTTTGCCAAGTTTTATCGCCAGCGTGCAGCTTACCACCGACACTCTGCCAGATACTCTTTTGTACGCTATAACCAAAATGCCCGTTGCTGTATCTTAACCATAGTTTTTCGATAGTACAAAAGTCTGGATCGGGAATCTTTTTAATCGCTTCTATGTCTAACCAACCTTCTTTTTCTCGATTGGTTATTTTAAGTACAACAGCCGCAGTTTCTTGATCAGCTTCTTTCCATTTCCCACTTGCTAATAAATCTTGCAGTCTGCTGTAGTCAACTCCTACCGTTGAGATTAATTTCACAGCAGAAGTTTGTGAGAGCGATTGGTAGGGTGGCGGGGATATTATAGGTATTACTGAAGGAGATTTTGCAGTTGAAGAGATAGGGATAGCTAAGCCAGGATCTAATAATGCCAACCACTCCTGTATCGACTGAGGACGGTTTTCTGCTTTTACCTCCATTCCTTTGACAATTGCCTGATTCACGCGATCGCTAATACTAGAATTTATCTGCTTTGGTTCTTCTAACAGCGTACCAATCGCCAAAAGTGGAGCGATTATTGGTACTTCTCCAGTTAACAGAGTATATAGTGTTGCAGCTAAGGCATAAACATCGGTGTAAGCACCCCGTTTTGCTCGTTTATCATATTGCTCAATTGGCGCAAAACCATCAGATAACATTTGCGTATGCGTCTGAGTGAGATTCGGAGTAAATTCCCGCGCTATGCCAAAATCAATTAATACAGCCTCCGATTTACCAGAGCGCAACATGATATTGTGAGGCTTAATATCGCGGTGCAACAAGCCATTATTATGAATAACTGTTAACGCTTCTCCAATTTGTTGAATGTAGCGCAACGCTTTAGCTTCTGGTAAAGCGCCTTGATTTTTAACCAGATTCGCTAAATCTTCCCCATCGATATATTCCATCACAATGCACCATAAATGCCCCTCATTGATGACTTCATCAACCCTTACAATATGGGGATGAGAGCATCTGGCTAGCCGTAACGCTTCATTTAGGAAATCTTGCTGAAATTTAGCAAAGTCGGTACGGTGTTGCACTGCATCGTTGAGGGTTTTGATAACAACTTGCCGTTCATTATTATCTTTAGCAAGATAGGTGATACCAAAGCCGCCTTCGCCCAATTCTTTCTCAATGGTGTATTTACCATCTTGTAGTTTTTGTCCTGCTACCCAAACCATTTCCTATAATTCCGAGACGCTTGGGTTAATTTTGGCACAGCAAGAATAAGCGATCGCTCACTTAAACTTTATTGAATGTTGTGCGATCGCTTATTCTTGCACCACTTCCAACAAATCTTCAATTAACACATCAAACGTTCGCGCTAACTTTCGCAAAGCAGCTAAGTCAGCCATCACCATTCCCGGCGACACTGCATAAGTTTTGATGGTGCTGTATGAGACTCCGGAACGTTCGGAAACCTCCTTCAGTGTCCAGCCTTCCTTGGCGGCAAACTCCCTAATCCGCAACTTTATTAACTCTGTTCTTGACATAGAGTTTAAATTTCGACTAAAATATTTTATCCAGTAAAAAGCGATCGCCCTTTGGCGTCGGAAACTGAAGAGCGATCGCTAATTCCACAAAAACTCCATGATATTGGAGTTAATTCTTATGATATCAAGCTCACAGCCTGAAGCAAGGGTTGTTCATCAATTGGCTCGGTTTGTGACGAAAGAAGCGATCGCGCTTTTGCTTAACCTCAACCCCGAACAGATATATCGGATCGACTGCTGGCAATATGTCATCCACGTTGTTGGCAAAGGCGTGAGTACGTTTGTCAGCTATGCGGATCTGCCACCCATTTTAGGCGCAGAGACACCCACTGCTAAAGATTTCCTCAGATGGCGCAAGCGTTGGAGAAAGCATCAATATAAAGCCCCCGGCTTTTGGGTGAAATTTTACGAGCAGAAACTAAACACAGCCCCTTCCTTGGCAGAAATGTACAGATGGGGGGAATTGCTGAGCGTCATTAAATCTGTGCTGTCAGAGGCTCAATTGCAGCGGTTGCGGAGTCTCTACGCCCAGAAAAAACAAGCAATGGAAAATTTTCAAATTCAACTTGTTTAAGAATTAATTTCCAGAAATCTTGCGAACCAGCTGCTTCAAAACAAAGCGATCGCTCTTGAGTTGATCCGCTTACAAATCGGGACGCGCCAGCAGCGACTCGCCAACCGTTACAAAACAACCCCAAACACCCCCCGAACCCCCGACTCGCCATCCCGGAAGATGTCCGGGGAGAGCATCGGAAGTGAAATTGAGGTCATTCCACCACAACCAAGTTTCGTTGACGCGCCAACCCACGCGATCGCCAAACGTGACAAAATCTTTCCCACACTCGTTGTAAATCCGCTTCTGGACGCTCAAGCCAAAGCGTCCGTTGCTGTAGTTTACCCAGAGAGTGTCGATGGTGCGTAAATCTTGCCCTGGAAACGATTCAATGTGTTCGTAATCCAGCCATTCTTCGTCCCGACGGGCTACCTTCAGCATAATCGCCGCCGTTTCCATATCGGCTTCTCTCCACTTCCCTGCTGCCAATAAATCCCGCAATTGACGGTAATTTTCCCCCGCCTCCGGACTCAGCTTGTTGTGAGAGTCTGAAGAAACAAACATTGTCGTGGGAAGCGTGGTGTCAGACGTAGTAATGACTGATTCAACGTTTCGGATGGGTAACGTCGCCGCATCTTGATTGAGACTGCTGAAGTTGAATAAATCCAACCAAGCTTGCACGGAAGCAGGACGATTCTCTGGTTCAAACTCCATTCCCAGGAGAATTGCCAGCTCAACGCGATCGCTAATACTAGAATTAATTTGTCTCGGTGCCTCTAAGGGAACTTTCGCCGCCCTGGCAAAAGCCGGAGTCGGGCGCTTTCCCGTGAGTAAATAATACAGAGTTGCAGCGAGGGCGTAGACATCCGTATACTCGCCTCGCCTCGCTTCCTCAGCATATTGCTCAATCGGTGCAAAACCGTGGGTTAAAGCTTGAGTATGAGCTTGGGTAGTATCCCGGATAAACTCCCGTGCAATCCCAAAATCAATCAAAACTGCCTCTAATTTGCCAGAACGCAGCATGATGTTGTGCGGCTTTACATCCCGATGCAGCAACCCTTTATCGTGAACGACGGTCAGCGCTTCACCAATCTGCTGAATGTAGCGCAGTGCTTCTATTTCCGACAGCAGTCCCCACCTGTTCACCCACTTCCATAAATCTTCCCCTTCTACATATTCCATCGCCATACAGGGAAGCGAACCTTCCTGAAAAGCGTTGTCAATCTGCACGATATGCGGATGACGACATAAGGCTAAGCGTAGCGCCTCATCTCGGAAATCCCGCTGAAATTTATCCCGGAAAGAAGCGAGTTCTGGGTTGTTGAGGACATCGTCCTTCAGCGTCTTGATGACAACTTGATTGCCTTTTCTGTCTTTAGCAAGATAGGTAATCCCAACACCACCCTGACCCAGGGGTCTTTCGATGATATAGCGATCGCCGTATAACCTCTGCCCAGCTGCCCAAGCCATAGCTTACGAAAGACTCCAAGACGAACCGTGTTAATTTTTGCACAGTTTAACGCAGCAACAGCAAAACCCCCTGTAACAAACCCACGACAAACCCTAAGATGCCTCCTAAATTAACAATTGCTTGCAATTCACTTTTTACGATGCCTTGAATTGCCATTTCTAATTCCGCTGCCGATGTTCCCTTGACTCGGTCAATAATCACCTGATCGATCGACAAAATCGGAATTACTTGAGCGACAATTTTTTCCAGATCCCGCTCCAAATAGCGCTCTAAAATTAAAGCCAATTCTTTGCTAACCACTTCTAAGGAAGCGTTGACAGCAGGCGATGTTCGCAGCCGACCCAGGATTAACTTAGCAATATTTTCCCAGTCCACAGAGTCACTCAATCCCTGCAACAAATCAGCGCCCCGCTCTTGAATATAACTGCGGACGCTGTCGCGCATCGTTTTCCGCAACTGGCGCACCGTCGAAACCGGCAAATTTTGTAAAGAGAGATTTTGCAGCCATTCCTGCAAACGTTCTCGAATTCCCAAAGAGAGAATCAACTCTGTTATCCGCTGATTTGTTTCCTCTTTTTCATCCAGGCAAAACGTCCGCAGGCGAGTCAGAGTGTTGCGAAGACCAAACAAATTCGCCACTACCCAGTAAGTGCCACTCGTCTTTGCCCGAAAGCCTTCATCAATGACTTGAATATTGCGGTCAGTCAAAAAATCTATCAAAGCTTGCCGCACAATATCTGGCGGTAGCACCACTTGCAATATCCAGTCAGAAAGCTTCTTTGCCTGATCGTCACTCAGCTGAAATTCCAGCAAAACCTTATCAAAAATTTGGTTGAGTTGGACTTCCAGAAAATCCTCGCGGCGAGCTAAAACTTTCAGCAGGCGAGGAAACGATTCACCCAGCAAATCCCGCAGAATTCCCGCCATAATTTTAGCGGTTTTCTGCTCGGCATCGGGTTTGACCTGCTCTAGCGCTAGCCGGAGTAACCAAAGAATTGCTCCCTGCACCCGTTCTGTATGCAGCAGCCGTCGTGCCAGATTTTGCAATTCTTCTGGCGTCAGCAGAGAACCCATGATGGTGTCAGAAACCCGGTTGGCTAGCCGTTCCTGATTTCGGGGAATCAATCCAGGCGTGAAAGGGACGCGCCGCCCACCGATGTAAAGAGTCCGATAGGGGCGGAATAACATTTTAATGGCGATATCGTTGGTGAAATAGCCAATAATTGCACCAACAATCGGGGGGCTGACGTAAAGCCAGAGGTTAGACCAATTCAAGGCGGCGATCCAATTAGGCAGGGGTTACGTTTTAAGGGAAGTTATGAATGTTGAATGTTGAGTGTTGAGTTAGGGTCAATTCATAACTGATAATTCAACACTGATTACTCAAAACTCATCTGCTACCCCCTACTACCATCTTAGGCTTTGGTTACTACCAATACGCCCATGACCCCACCCGCAATTTGATAGTGGGTCGCGGCGGTAAATCCCGCTTTTCCGGCTAAATCCACTTGTTCGCTGCCCGTGGGAAATTTATCTAAGCTAGGGCTAATGTAGGCATATTCTTCAGTCAATCCCATTTGTTTGGCGGTTGGGACGACGATGGTATCGAGATACCATTGCTGAAAGCTTCGCATTAAACGATTGCTGGGACGATGGAAGTCTAGGATAGCGGCTTTGGCACCCGGCTTAAGGACGCGGTGCAACTCCTCAAGACAGCGGGGAATATTGATGACGTTGCGAAGTCCGTAACCCATTGTGGCGCAGTCGAAATGGTTGTCGGGGAAGGGGAGATTCAGGGCATCTCCTTCTATCCAGGTGATAGGGCACTCGTTTTGGGTACCCCTATTTTCGCACCGCTCTCTGGCGATCGCTAATTGCGCCGGTGAAAAATCCACCCCAAATACCTGCCCCTTCTCTCCCACCTGTCGCGCCAGTAGCTGGGCAATGTCACCACTGCCACAGCAGACATCCAAGCAAATATCTCCCTGACTCGGCTGACTCCACTTCACCGTCATCAGCTTCCATACGCGGTGCTGTCCCAGACTTAAGCGATCGTTAAGCTCGTCGTAAACGGGTGCAATGCGGTCAAAGATGGCTTGAATATGCTCAGAGGTCATGATGTTTCAGTTGCTAACAGGTAAGGGCTAATGGCTAATTAGGAAATTACCATTAGCCCTTAACGATTACTGATGAGTGCGGGTCGTGGTTAGAACCAGAGCAATCTGCTGGGCGGATAAGTGAATGAATTTCAACTCATCTTCGCGTAGTTTACAGGGTCGTTTCCACTGGAGGGATAGCAACGCTAGCACGTCGCTCCGATAGATGATCGGGATCGCTAGATGCGCCTGGAGACCGGAAGCTTGGTATTGTTCGATACTTGCTGGAGGAGTCGTTCCCGGAGTATTTACCCAAACCTGAAGTTTTCGAGAGGCGATCGCATCCTGTACCAGAGGGTCTTTTTCCAACCAGTTTTCCGTGTCGCCTACAGCACTATAAGTTCCTGCCGCTCCCAGCTGATTGCCTTCTACCTGCTGTAAAATACAGCCATCTGCTGCGAAATTTCTGCCAAAGGCACTGGCGATGGGTTCTAGCGTTGCCTCTACATTGGGAGACTCCTGAGCCACTTGCACAATCGTTGCCAGCAGTGCCGTTTGTGCTTGAGCGCGATGCAGTTCCTCCGTGCGTTGCTTTAGCAATTCATAGGTATCTGCTGCCCGCTGGACTACCGCCTTTAATTCGTTGGGGTCCCAAGGCTTGGTAATGTACTTGTAGACTTGTCCAGAATTAATCGCTTCTACCAAATCTTCCACATCGGTAAAACCCGTGAGGATGATTCGTACCGTATCCGGGAACTTGGGCACGGTTCTGCTCAAAAATTCCGTTCCCTTCATTTCTGGCATCCGCTGATCGGAGATAATCACGGCTACTTCCCCTTCTGTCGCCAGCACTTCCAGGGCGTGAATACCGCTTTCGGCTCTCAGCACATTGAAATCTCGTCGAAAAGTGCGGTAGAGCAAGTCTAAATTATCTGGCTCATCGTCTACCACCAACATTTTGGGCTTCTTGGGGCGTTCTAGGCTCATTAACTGACGGCTGATACTATCAAGCTCTGGAATAGCATTGTCCATAACGATACAACAAACTCTTGGTCAACTTGTTAAGGCAAATTCAGATACACAAAACATCTATCTTAAGACCGATCGTTTAGTAGCGCTTTCGGGACAAATGACATAACTAGGAATTCCTGGTTTGCGTCAAACAGACCGGACATCAAACTAAACTTGCCATGTAAATTTATTCGTGACCCGAACGCGATACATTTAAAAACGTTCCTGGTCGCTTGATAGCGATGAAAAGCTTTTTGAGGTCATTATGACTGAAACACCTTCCGCAGACACTCCCGATCGTAGCCTTCAACCAGAGTCAGCGAACGTGAATGTTGAAGATTTGCTGTTCTCGCTCCGACGTAAAGAAGGAACCTGGGTTGACTGGGGACACGCCTGTGCCAAATTGCAAAAAGCCGGTTACAGTACCCAAGCGATTTTTGAGGCAACTGGCTTTGAGCCGATACATCAGAATCAAGTAATTGTAGGCTCACAGGTCTATACGTCGTTAGTGAATGGTGGGGCAGTAGAAGAAGTGCGATCGCACTATTCTCGCACTGGCAGTGATATTTTATACGAATTGCGGATTCTGACTGAGCCAGAACGGGTCGCAGCGGCAGACTTTATTCGATCCAGAAACCTCGACGCCGATGTTGCCCGTGAAGTCGCCAAAGACGTGAAAGAATTGTCCCGGATGCGGACTCTACCGCAGGGATTTACCGACCATCCTGGAGACGCGGTTGCTTATCAGTATTGGAGACGGGCAAAACAATTAAGTAATTTGCAAGAGCGATCGCGTTTTATTGCACGCGGCTTAATGTTTGCTCACAGCCAAAGTGCCCGAAATCAAATCGAACAGATGCTAACCGAAGGAGTCGCTGGGGCTACCCCTCGTCGCGCCCCTACTTTACCCCTGTACCGACTGGACGAGGACGAACAACTACCTCGGACGATACCCGTCGCCGGTGCCTTGCCCTTGACACCCGCAGACTTGCAATTGGTTCCCCCAGTAGAACAGATTGAGCCGTTCCGGTTAGTGCAAACTTCTTGGAGTGGATCTTGGGTGTCTCTACCCGGTTGGCAAGTCGTCTTGAACGCACAAGACCCGGTCGTCATTCTCTGCAACAGCAGCCAGTTGCCCAGCCAACATACCAACAAACCGGAAGGAATTCTAGTTCTCATCGATCGATCTCGACAAGAATGGAATGACAGCAGCTATTTTATCGTTGACCAGTCAGGAGAGCTGCAACTTCACTGGTTCCCCGATGCTCCTACTGTCCCCATCTTGGGACAAATCCTCCTGGTGTTGCGTCCGAAGAAAATTGTCGATGAAGACATGACTAAGGATTTATGGCAGATTGAAGAATAGTTGATGGGAGTTATGAGTTTTGAGTTTTGAGTTACAAGAGAATTTTTCATTCCAGGACTTATGCAAAAACTCTCTCACACTCTTATTTCTTCGTGTCTTAAGCGAAGATGGTTCATTTTTCCGTTCCTGGTGCGTAAGTCCTAAATTCAAAACTCAAAACTCAAAACTCAAAACTGGCTAACGACATCGATATAGCTGATAAGGAACCCCGATTCGGTAGTGCTGAGTAGAGTCAATAGTACAACTCGTTGGCTCGGCAAGTGCCAAAGAGTGGGGATAATCGACCCGCTTGAGTCCAGGGGCAACCACCCACAAATTCAGTGGCGATTTCAAAGGAGTTTGGATGGCAGAGAGATTTTGCCAAAGGGCATCATAACTAGGTTTCGCGTTTAAGAAAGCAAAGTAGGCTTTCTCGCCCTCCGGCTCAAAATCACCGACGCGAGGTGCCCGGATTTTATCGACAGCAAGGGCAAAGCTTAACCCCAAAGCGACATCCTGGGAATCGTTGTATCCCACCACAACCATTAGAGGAACGGTCGGTTCTAAGTTCATATGGTGGGAGACTTGCAGGGGGTTAAAGGGCTTTATGAATGCTAGGTTAAAAACGACAAAGACGCTGCTGAGAAGGCAAACTAGCAGTACAACTGAGGACTGAGGACTCAGGAGTAAGTATGGAGCTTGGCTTTGGTGCTGAGTCCGTGGATTTCCATCAAAATTTTCTTGGGCATCTTCAGTCGGCAATTCTTTTGCCGCAGTCCCGATGGTGAGGATAGCTCCCAAAAGGGCGCACAAAGCTGGGTAATAGACAAAGTGATAGCGAGGGGCAATGGTGATGTCTTTGTCCAGCAGGTAGACAATGGCTAAGAATTGCAGCAGCACGCAAAAAGTGAAACTACCCAAGGCGAAAATTGCTGAGGCATAGAGGGTTTTAAAACGACTTGGATTGACCTGCGTGCGCCCTCCAGAGACGGTTAATTGCCTCTTTCCCTTAAAAAAATTATAAATTTGCCTTCCCAGCCAACAGCCAAACAGAAGCATCAGCAGCCCCGATGGAATCGCAATCCATAAAGGCTGACTTTCTACGGGTAGGGCGATCGCCATCAGCAGCCAACCGACCAAAGTTTGGTATAAAGGCGCAACATTATGGGGAGACGGAAGCCAACTGGTTTCGGAACGTCCAGAATGTCCCAGTAGTACCGGCAACCAAGGCAGAAAGCTGAGTACAATCCCCAAAATTGTCAGACTCAGCCCAACCCAGGTGTGAATTTTAAGCGATCGCCGCCGCCAGTAAAATATCGTCAGGAGCGTCACCAGCTGCGCCACGAAAGCCAAGACAAAAAAGTAGTGGACGTAGAAGGCAATACTGTTGACAACGCCCCAGCCAAGCCAAACGCGCCATCCCGTCTGCCGATTTTTTTCCAGGTCTTGCTGAATTTGAATGAATCCTACCAGTGCCAAGGTAATCAACAGCACCGGAAGGGTGTAGTGCCGTGCTTCTTGGGAGAGGTAGACGCCAAAAGGGGAAACCGCCATGATTGCGGCGGTCATCAAACCGACCGCGGGGAAGAAGGCGATGCGTCCCAGCCAGTAAATTGCCGCGATCGCGCCGACTCCGAAAATTGCAGGAAGCGATCGCAAGTCAGTGCTGAGCAGTAGGGGGACGGTAGCGCCTTGTCCGTACTCATGGCTGAGTAATTTTAGCCAGCCGTGCATCAGGCAAAAAAATAGGGGAGGATGGGTAGACTGAGTTGCAAGTGTATGAGCAATTTCAGCACAGCTAACGTCTGGCTTCAGGGTAAAAATTTGCTTTAAGGTTGATAGGGGAAAAACTACGTCAAGCGGGACATCATTGTAAGTCCGTCCCAAACTAAATAACCCTGTAATCACCTCATCTAGCCACAGCGGTTTCAGGTCAAGATGCCAAAACCGCAAAGCAGCGCCCAAGACAATTACCCCAGCTAGCGCTAAATAATGTAGAAAGAACTTTAGGCGATTCATGTTTTTCTGTTGTTAGCTGCTAATTAGTAAAAAGTTTTAAGTGTTAAATTTTGAACTAAAAAATTCTCTTGGAACTCAAACCTCAAACGCGATAAACCGCGACTCTACAACTCAAACCTCAAAACTTAAACCTTAGACGCGACAAACCGCGACTCTACAACTCAAAACTCTCACAAGCCATTAGCCATGAATGACGATAATCTTATTCACCCAGATGGTACAGCAGCCCAAATGGTGCCGGATTTGGCTCAGGTGTCGCTAGCAGCAGTGCGCGAACAGGCAATGCAGCGACTCCGCAATGGGTTGCGAGCGGGGCAGCAAAGCATGGCTGACTGGCGAGGTGGCCCTTTAGCGGTTTCTGCCGTACCCGGTGCGGGTAAGTCTACCGGGATGGCAGTGGCGGCGGCATTAGCGATCGCTCGTTACCAATTGCATACTCGACGCTATTTAGTCGTTGTCACCTTTACTCGCTCGGCTGCGGCAAATATTAAAGCCAAGATTCGGCAGTGCCTGCGGGAGGATTTGCGACTACCGCAAACGGGCTTTGTTGTCCATACGTTACACGGTTTGGCACTGAATATTGCTACCCGTCATCCAGAGCTATCGGGTTTGAATTTGGAAACGGTAACTTTGGTTTCTCCAAACCAAAGCCACCGCTTGATTCGAGACTGCGTAGAGCGATGGATTTCCCACAATCCTCAGCGCTACTCCACGCTGTTGGAGGGATTGCAATTTGATGGGGAAGAAACCGAGCGGTTGCGCCGTCAGGCAGTTTTACGCACCGAAGTGTTGCCCAGTCTTGCTAACACAGTGATTCACGAAGCAAAAAGCTCTGGATTGTTGCCGGAAAATTTGTGGGAACTGGCAAGACAGACGCCGGATGATTATGGAATTTTGAGCGTCGCTGCTGGGTTGTACGAACAATATCAAGCTTTATTGCGATCGCGCGACTTGATCGACTACGACGAAATGATTCTCGGTGCCCTGCGGGTGCTGCAAAACGAAAGCGCCCGCAAACTTTGGCAAAACCAAGTCTTTGCCGTCTTTGAAGATGAAGCCCAAGACTCTAGCCCCCTCCAAAGCCGACTTTTAGAAATTCTCGCCGCTCAACCCGCCAGCAATTCCCCAGCCCTCAACTTGGTGCGCGTGGGAGACCCCAACCAGGCAATTAACTCCACCTTCACCCCTGCCGATCCGATATACTTCCGTCGCTTCTGCGAAGCCTGCGAAGGCCAGCAACGCTTGGCAACGATGGATCGGGCGGGTCGGAGTAGTCAGACCATTGTTGACGCCGCGAACTTCGTCCTGGAGTGGGTGAATCACACCTATGGAGGCAAACCCGACCGTAGAGGAACAACTTCGTCAAAATCCTCCCAAAACCCAACTGAACTGCCCTTTCGTCCCCAAACCATTCATCCCGTTGACGCGGGCGATCCCCAATCTGACGCCAACCCGGAACCAACGGGTCGAGGATTGGAAATCTACACCCCCCGCGACATTTACCATACCGTCCAGCTGATCGGAGAACGGACGATCGAATTATTTGAGAAAAATCCCAAAGGTCGGGCGGCGGTTTTGGTGCGGGAAAATCGGCAAGCCCGATTTGTGGCTGAAAGGCTGAGTTATCTGCAAAGCCAGCACAAAATTCAGGTGTACGATGTTTCCCAGAGCGATCGCCACTCTAACGTCCCCACCGAAATCCTCGCCCTCTTACAATTTCTCGATCGTCCCCACTCCCCCGACTACATAAAAGCCGCACTAGAGGTACTCGTACAGCGTCAGCTGATTCCCACCCAAGACCTCAACGCCCTCGCCACTTTTCCAGAGCAATTTCTCTATCCCGGCCCGCTCGATCCTCCCCAAACGCCACCCGTGCATCAGGCGGCGCGGTACTGTCGCAGTTTGCTTCGCGCCCGCTTGGAACTGCCCCACTACCAATTGCCCACCTTTCTCGCTCTCACCTTAAAATACGACCCGTCCGAACTCGCCACAGCGGATAAATTAGCCGAACGCATCGCCCAACAAACCTACGGCAACAGTTCCATGAGTTCTACTCTGGAAGTCTTAAGCGAAATTGTGAATTCCGAACGCTTTGAACCCGTAGAAACTGAGGACACAGACGCCCGCTATGTCCGCGCCGGTCAACTCACCATCATTACGATGCACAAAGCCAAGGGATTGGACTGGGATTATGTCTTTATGCCGTTTTTGCACGAAGATAGTATTCCCGGCAGTCCTTGGGTGCCTACTGCTGCCCAATTCCTGGGCGATTTTACCCTAGCAGAGGTCGCTAGGGCGCAGATTCGCGCCAGTCTCCACGGTCAATATCCCTTACCCCCAGCACCCGCAGCCTGGGAACAAGCGGGACAGCTCAAAAACGCAGAGGAATTCCGCCTCCTCTACGTGGCGATGACACGAGCGAAGCGCCTACTCTGGATGGCAGCTGCTCAAAAGGGACCTTTCCGCTGGAACACCTTCAACTGGAATAATCAAGACAATTTACAGGAGAAAAAACCGTGTCCGGTGATACCCGCGTTAAAGAGTCGCTTTCCTAAATCGGTGGTTGCTCTGTCTAGGATGCCGAGTTAGTTTACTTTTTTTGTTTGCGCTTAAGTCGTGAAGTTGCACCGAAAGCACCCAATGCCAGTAAACCCAATACAGAAGCTGGTTCGGGAACCGAAGCGGTTCGATCGGCGGTTAGATAACTAAGGTTGTCAAATCCCCATGAACCTAATTCGTTAGTGAAATCTACAACTGCCCGTTTTACAGGGGTGCCGCTGTAAGTAAAAGTAGTGCCGGAAACACTAATTCTGAGTGGGGAAGGAAAGTCGTCTACGAATGTTTTATCCAGAATCACCTCTGTGATGCCAAGAGAAGTGAAGTCTTCGTCAAAAAGTTGGACGGTTAATTTGGGTAGAGGCTGAAAGCGAAAATCCCCTAGCTTCGCCACGTCGAACATAATATTAGAAGTAGACATGGCAAAGTCAAGGGTTAAAATTCCTGGCGCACCAATCTCTAAGACGGGGGGTGATAAATCAAGGAAATAAAATGCTTCTTCAACGCCGAACAAACCTCCGAGATTCAATTTTCTTTCAACATTGTAGGTGGCAGCAGTTGAGTTTTCTCCATTTACTTTAAAGTCAAATGTAACGCCCTTAAAACTCAAATCATCCGCTGGTTGAGTCGGCAGCTCATCAAAAGTTAATGTAGTCAATGTAGCAGCCTGCACGCTTTTAGGTGCCATCAGTGCAGATAAGGAAAAGCAGACTGTGCTGAAGACTAAGGCTGAAAGTGTTTTTCTGAAGGTAGCCATACAAGCCATTTCTCAAAAATTGTAGAAGTTGCAAGTGGGAATGGGTAAAAGTGGAATGCGATCGCTATCTATAATTAGTCGTCGATCTGCTGTTTCTGTTGACGCTGCATCACTGAACCAGCACCCAAAGCACCCAATGCGAGTAAACCCAAACCTGAAGCGGGTTCGGGAACATCCTTTGGCGGTTCGCTAGACACTCCCGGATCGGCGCGGAAAATGCCCATAGTGCCATCCGCAAGACTGGCAAGAAATGCCACCTGACCAGCATTATTTAATCCTTCCCGCGAAAAACTAAGGGACGTTACGGTGGAACCAAATAGAGTATCACCAGTACTAATTACCTTATCTTTTAGGGGATCGGCTCCAGTGAAGCTCCCTGTCCCGCCTGCATCCAGTTTAGTAAAAAAGGCAATGGTTCCCACATCATTAATTGAGGGAACGCCAAGAAAGCCGTTAAAGGAGCCGCTCGTGTCTGCAATTAAGGTTGTTGTTTTGCTGTTGCTAGCGAACAAAGCTTCATTTTTTCCTCCCACAAATGGCTCTGGCGGAGTATACCAATCATTGCTTGGATCAATAGCCGGGGGAGCATAAAAGGCAACGTTTCCTACATTATTGAGGGCAGGGGAACCAAAGCCAGAATCCTCAGGATAATTATTTCCAATGCTGGCAACGATAGTCCTTGTAGTGCCGTTACTCGTAACAATTACCGTGCTAGGATTCCCACTTTCAATTCTATAGGCTACAGTTCTTTCATCATTGATGAAGGGAGAATTGACGCTGCCATAAAAGATAGTATCGATAACTTTTCCTTCGCTGGTGAGAATACGTTCGCCCCGGTAAAGTCTCTCTACGAAAGCTACAACTCCAGCATTATTAATTGAGGGCGAATAAAAATCGCTAAAGTAGTCCTTCGCTACAATAACGTCATCATCAATCCAGGGTGACTCAACACCATTCGAGTCGGATTGAGGGAAAGCAAGGGCGATAGGAGTGGGCGTTGTTGTTCCGTTCCCAGTGAAAATACCTCCACCTACCTCAGCTAGGACAGCGCTGAAGGCGACGGTTCCTCCATCATTAATGGAGAGAGGAGTACGAAAGCTACTAAAGAAATTATTGGTGTTGGCAATCGTGGTAATTGTGGAGCCATTGGCCGTGAAAATACCTATGCTCCCTGTATCTAGTCCAGCCAAAAAGGCGGCGGTTCCAGCATTATTTAAGGCGGGAGATGACAGAAAGGAACTGAAGCGATCGCTTGTATCCGCAATTTTCGTAAAGGTGAAGCTGGCAGCTTGCACTTCTCCCGCTGCCAAAAAGCTGAGGCATAAGCCCATCAATGCTGTGGGAATGCTTAAGTGTAATTTCATAGCTATTTCTCTTTTGAAATGGAGTGACTAGCGACAAGAGGAGTTACTTGTTTTGCAATTACCAAAAATTTGCCAGAATGTGCAGACTGTAGTAAAACAGTTTATTCTGGCAAATATTGCTAATTGGGAGCTAGTTTAGGCGTGTGGCGAGGCCGATAATTTTCTTTTGCGGATTAGCATAGAAGCGCCTATCACACCTAACGCGATCGTGGCGGTTGGTTCTGGTACGGACTCGACATCATTCACAGGTTTATGGGAAACAAATCCACTTCCATTAACGCCCGAAACGCTAAAAATCGTAAATCCTTGACATTCTTTAACTAAACACTGAGCAACAGGTTCTCTTGGCCCATTATCACCAGTTGCTACACTTAGCTGAAAGTCAAAATTCGTATCATTAACATCTAGTCTCAAAACCTCTCTGAAAGCAAAAACTCCATTTACCGGAATCAAAGATGTTAAAAATGAGTCTGATGGCTTGCCACTAAAGATATTATTGCCATTCACGCTCAAGGAGAAAAAATCAAAAGGATTTTTGACATCTAGATAATTTCCTATCCGTACATCGCTGACTAATAAGTCTAGAATTTCATCGGCGACGGTGTAAGTGCCTTCAACTGAGTCTCCATCAAGATTTCCTTGAAAATTAAATGTTATGGCGTTCGCCGGAGCCAAATTAACTGTTCCCAGACCCACCAATGCTGCACTAACAGCTATTGACAATTTCTTCCACATTTTTGAAGTAGACATAAAACAAGCCTCCGTAAAGTTAACTGTTGATAAAATTGGTGCTTCTAACTGCTTATGGAACCGCCATAAATTTGCCATAAATTGAAAAAATGCAGGCTGTTGCTAAGCAGCTTGTTATGACAAATATTGCTAATTGAAATCTAGTTTAGGCGTGTGGCGAGGACGATAACTTTCTTCTGCGAATTAGCATGGAAGCGCCTATCACACCAAGCGCGATCGCTGCCGTTGGTTCTGGTACGGACTCGACAACATTCACGGGTTTATGGGAAACAAATCCATCTCCAAAAACACCTGGAAGAGTTCTACTTCCAAAGCCAAAAATCGTAAATCCTTGACATTCTTTAACTAAACACTGGGCAACAGGTTCTCTTGGCCCCTCATCAGCGGTTGCTACACTTAGCTGAAGGACGAAAAAGTTATCCTGAACATCTAGTCTCAAAAGCTCTCTAAGAGCAAAGACTCCTTTTACCGGAATCAAAGATATTAAAGATGAGTTTGATGGTTTGCCACTAAAAACGTTATTGCCGTTCACGCTCAAGGAAAAAAATTCAAGAGGATTTTCTACCTGTAGGAAAGGATCTTGTCTCCGTACATCACTAACTAAGAGTTCGAGGATATCATCGGCGACGGTGTAGCTGCCTTCGAGTGAGTTGACCAATCCGTCGATAGCAACATCCCCTTGGAAGTTAAATGTTATGGCGTTCGCTGGAGCCAAATTAACGGTTCCCAGAGCCACAAATATTGCACTAACAGCTATTGGCAACATCTTCCACATGGTTGAAATAGACATAAAATAACCCTTCCTCCGTAAAGCTTAATTTTGATATTGGAAATGATCCAAAGTGCGATCGCCACAATTGTCTTACCAAGGGCAACTGTGTATATTTGGCGCTCAACAGAAGCGATAAATATTTGCGGAAATTACTTAGGCTGGTAATCTGTTGAGCGCCTATTTTTTAGAGTATCTTCGCCTGTCATGAAAGCTTCACATTTTTTTTATGAAAATGATAGTAGTTATACTGAATCTTTATCAAAACAATAAACTTTGAGGAGCAAAAAAAAACGGGGAAAACGCTAAAGCCCTGATGATTCGCTCAGTCTGGCTTTAAGTGGTTCTACTGAGACTATATAAAGTTTTGGTGTAGGTAAAACAAGTCAAGCTTAAGGTAGATGCATAATCAAGGTTTTAATTAAATTTTCTTCATTTTTGAGATTCATCTACCACCGCAGAAATAGTAGAAAAACTGTAAGTTCTAAATCTAGAATGGATTAAAATTTTGAATCTATCTTTTGATAGATAAAGGGCGCTGCGAAGCTAATAATAGTCAAAATTCCCTACACTCTCTCACCAAAGACTGATTAAAGTCATTCTTGAAATTGACACGATCGATTTGTAAAGGTTGCTTCAGATGGATCGAGAGCGCAAGTATAGCGATAAACCATTTGGCACGCTAGGCGATCGCAGAGGGTAAAAAAATGATTAATTCAATGATGATTATTGGGGGCGTGACCTTATTCGTTGCGCTAGGAAGTCTCTTGTTTAGACCGCGCGATACTCAATGGGTCAAAAACTTGACCCGACCTAGTTGGCTTGTCTTTGAGCCTCTGATTCCGTTTATCTGGACGATTGTTTTTGCAGGCGGAGCTTTATCAGCAACCATAATTTGGGAACAAGATCCAGGTAGCCTCAAAACTTGGTTGTTGATGGCACTTTACCTACTCTTGGAAATTGTCACAGTCGCTTACATTCCTACCACGCTCAGACTCCGCAGCCTTACAGTCGGTACCCTATTAGGGGGATCGGGCGTTATTTTAGGGGTTCTTTTAGCATTGTTTGTATTACCGATTTCTGGATTATCGGCTCTTTTATTACTCCCCTATGTGCTTTGGAGTCCAGTTGGAACCTATACGACTTGGGAGATGATTCAACTGAATCCTGAGTCTATATAGTTAGGAAAGGCTTCTCAGCCGGTTTGAAATCTATTTGTAAAGACCCGAAACTTTGCCTCTCGACAGTCAGCGAAGACAGACTTCGTTTGATAAAAGCTCTCGCAATTTCTGCCCTCCTTCTTCTGAAGGGGGGCAGAAGTTGCGATTATAAACATCGCTAGGTACTTTCTCTCAACAAACCATGATGAATTTTCAACAAGTATTCGGTACAGAACCAGAAGTCGAAGCCAGCGCACCAGGACGAGTAAATCTACTAGGCGAACACACGGACTATAACGATGGATTTGTCCTCCCAACAGCTATCCCCCAAAAAACGACGGTACAATTGGGATTTAGCAAAGATGAACAGCACCACTTTTACTCTGCGGAACTTGACGAAAAAGTAGACGTTTTAGAAAGCACTCATACGCCGTCTAGTTTCGCAAGTTATGTATTTGGGTGTATCCGACTTTTAGAGCAGGAAGGTAACACTATCCCGCCGGTTAACGTGTATGTTACATCCTCCGTTCCTATTGGTTCGGGTTTGTCTAGCAGTGCGGCGTTGGAAGTGGCGACTCTCAGAGGATTGAGATCGCTTCTTTCACTTACTCTCGATGATGTGCAAATCGCCCAACTCGCACAACAGGCAGAAATTCACTATGCTGGCGTGCAATGCGGAATTATGGATCAGATGGCGTCGAGTCTTGCTGACACTGATTCGATGCTGTTTCTGGACACGCGCACGCTGGAACGTCAAGTTCTTCCTTTCCCAAAGGGAGCAGAAGTTGTGGTAATCGATAGCGGCGTACCTCGTACCCTGGCGGCAAGTGGCTACAACCAACGACGCGCTGATTGTGAGGAAGCAGCACGGTTGTTGGGAGTGAAGGCGCTCAGAGATATCACCGATCCGCAAGCTGTAGAGTCTTTACCCGAACCGCTGCGGCGTCGCGCTCTTCATGTGGTTACAGAGGATAACCGGGTGCTGGAGGCGATACAGGGCGTCTCTGCGGAGCGCTTTGGCGAGTTGATGAATGCTTCTCATGCCAGTTTGCGGGACGATTACGAAGTTTCCGTACCGGCGTTGGATACGCTGGTGAGAATGTTGCAAGAAACCCGTGGCGTATTCGGCGCACGATTGACGGGTGCTGGGTTTGGGGGCGCTTGCGTTGCTTTGGTAGAGGTTGGGAAGGCGGAAGCGATCGCCCAAAACGTACTTCAACGCTACAACGGATCGGGTTACACCGGACGGATTCTGGTTCAGTAAGGCGAAGCTAGCGGTATACACTTTATACACTCAGGGGAAGGGCGAGCAGCCGAATCATCCTGGCATCAGCGATCGCGCGATCGCTTCTTTAACTTTCTGGGTAATTAACTCTCGAAGTTCCTCCTTGCCACGCTGACGCTGAAAGCTAGCGCCTTCCTCAGTGGTGGCATAGAGGGGTGGCAGTCGATTGAGCGCATAAGCAGCAATCTCTCCCAGATCCAGAAGGCAAGGGTTGGTTACTTCCATTTTTAGCACCTGCACGCTCGCTTCTATTAGCACCAATGCTTCCATCACATTGATAAACTGTTTTCCGGGAATCGCGATCGCTTCATCGGTTAAAAGTTGCCCGAATAAGCGATCTAAAGCGATGTAGTCGTCAACAGAAATTTCCGAAATTTCGCAGATGCTGCCAATCTCTTGTGCTAGAGATGGCGTCATATATCCGTCCTGCAAAGCTTGTTCAACAATTGTTCCTATCGTGAGCTTTTCCAAACTCATCGCATCTCTCCCTGACGATCGCATTTCAAACGGCAATCCTATGATTCTGCCTTAGATTTGAAATTTATAACTTGTCTAATTAGCCTAAATAGTGCTAATTTTATAGATTGTGTCGAATTAAAGACCATCCATGCCTAAACTGAAAACCCGTAAAGCAGCGGCAAAGCGTTTTAGAGCCACCGGCAGCGGCAAAATCGTCCACCGCAAAGCCTTCAAAAGTCACTTGCTACAGCACAAGAGTTCTGACCGGAAACGGCGGATTTCTAAAATGGCTCTGGTGCATGAACGCGATGAAGAAAATGTACGCTTGATGCTGCCCTATTTGTAAGGAAGCAACTTGCTTTCTATGATGAGTCTCTAGTCAATTGCTAATGACTAATGACGAATGACTGCTGACCACCGATCAATAACAACTAATAATTAGCCATGACACGGGTAAAACGCGGTAACGTTGCTCGCAAACGCCGCAAAAAAATTCTCAAACTAGCCAAAGGCTTCCGAGGTTCTCATTCAACTTTGTTCCGGACAGCCAATCAACAGGTCATGAAGGCGCTGCGTAACGCCTACCGCGATCGCAAGAAGCGCAAACGCGACTTCCGCAGCCTCTGGATCACCCGTATCAACGCCGCAGCACGTCAGCACGGCATTAGCTATAGCCAGCTGATGGGCAAATTGAAAAAGGCAAATGTCCAGATTAATCGCAAGATGCTGGCACAGATGGCTGTTCTCGATCCCGCTGGCTTTGACAAAGTGCTGCAACTCGCTACACAGGCTCAAGGGTAAAGGATGAAGGATGTAGGGCTTTGTCCTTCCCAGAGGGTGGGATGAATGAAGCTCGCCACTCGTTTGTTGCCAGCCTCGTTCCCAGGCACCGCCTGGGAATGTTTTTTCTTTGGCTCTTTGCTAGTATAAAAACGCCAAACTTAGCGGTTGCTGCCGAGCTACAAGAGATTGTGGAGCGCGGCTACCTAATTGTTGCAGTGAAAGACAATGTTCGTCCCCTGGCTTTTCGGGATGGGGAAGGCAAACTGCAAGGGCTGGAAATTGACATTGCCCAGCGTTTAGCAGCAGAACTCCTAGATAAACCCGATGCGGTAAAGTTGCAGCCGGTGGCGAATCGAGAGCGGCTCTCGGTGGTGGTGGATGGAACGGTCGATCTGACGATCGCGAGGGTGACACAAAATGCTTCGCGCGATCGCTTGGTCAACTTCAGCATTCCTTACTACCTAGACGGCACCGCTTTAGTCACTCAGGACGCATCCTTACAAAGGCTTAACGATCTGCAACAGAGAAAAGTCGCCGTTCTGAAAGGATCGGATACGATTTCTACGGTGCGCTATCTTATCCCCCAAGTTCAGCTAATTGGCGTAGATTCCTACGAACAGGCGCGATCGCTCCTGGAATCGGGTAACGCCGATGCCTTCGCCGCCGATGCCAGCATTCTCAGCGGCTGGGTGCAGGAATACCCCCAGTACCGACTGCTGCCGGTACGCTTGTCAGGGGAGCCGCTAGCAGTAGTGATGCCCAAAGGCTTGCAGTACAATCAATTGCGGCAACGGGTAAATGATGCGATCGCGCGTTGGAAGCGAGAAGGCTGGCTACAAGAACGGGTTAAGTATTGGGGACTCCCCCAGAGCAATACCAACCGATTTTAGAAAACTTCCGATAGGGCACCTGTAGCGATCTACCTCCGCCGCAATCACGTCCCATAATGAATAGAGAAAGCAAATTAATCTCTGTATTTGAAGGGCAATGGATAACTCTCTGGCAATTTTTTATCTCTCCTTGTTGCTGGTACTGCTTGCCGTTGCCGGTTGGGCAGTTGTGCGCCAGGTTTTCAAAACCCGCAAAGTTGAAAGTGTCCTCTCCCGGCTGCAAAATAAGGTGCAAAACGACAAATGCACAACCCAAGAGTTTTACGAACTCGGCAGCATCTATTTAGATAAAAAACTTTACACTCAGGCAATCTCGCTGCTTCAAAAAGCACTCAAAGCTGAGGATGCCGAAGAGGAAAACCTCGCGCCTATCTACAATGCCTTAGGCTTTGCTTACTTCTCCCAAGAGCAGTACGACGTAGCGATTCGCAACTACAAAGAAGCTTTGAAAATAGCTCCAAATTATGTCACGGCGCTCAATAATCTGGGTCATGTTTACGAGAAGAAGAAGTTAACTGCTCAGGCGTTGGAAAGCTATGAGGAAGCGCTGAAGCACGAGCCTGACAATGGCACCGCCAAGCGCCGCGCCGAATCCTTGCGGAAACGGTTGGTTCCCTCGACTTAAAACACCTTGTCATCCCTGAGGCTCTGCCTCCTGCGGAACTCAAATAAAACGTAACGATTGTAGGGGCGCAAACTTTTGTGCCCCTACAGCTTTATCCGTAGCAAGGTCATATTTTCGAGGCTGTAGAACTGATGGGACGCTACACAAGGCAAAGTTAATTAAAAAAGCTGAAGCCTGCGATGAGGCTCAGCCTCATCACAGGCGTTTCAAGTTGGAGGCTGGGAGCGGGAAAAAGCAAACTTTCAGTGACAGACAGCGATCGCCCGCGTGGAAGATGAAGCCGCCTATCCAGAGGAACCATCTGGTTTTCCGTAGTAGATGCCCCTACCATTGGTACCGATAAACACCAGCCCAAACTGCTGCCAACTCGCCTCCATCACATTTGGCTCACCACCGATAGGATTCTCTTGAGAGCCAATGCTCGTCCAAGTTTGGCCTCTATCAAGAGACCGAAAAATTCCCTCGCCCATGCCAGCAACTTTTCCATACAGATAAAGTGCCGGAGTCGTGCTGCCATCCGGCGGTTTCCCGAAGGCGAACAAATGTGCCCTCTCTACTGAAGGCAGCTTAGTCAGAGTCTTGCCACCGTCTGTTGAACGGTACAAACCATTCCAATCCAGACTAAGCCACACCTCATCTTTCACACCCGGAACTGTTTTCAGCCTGCACCACAAATCTGCCCAATACTCGCTTTTAATCGATGAGTTAACAACCTGAAACGATGCGCCCCTATCAGTACTGCGATAAACTTTGCCTTCGCTGTAATAGTAAAACGTGTTGCCATCTACTTTATCTGCGGCCAACGGCTCACCCCAATACCAGGGGCCTTTAGCCCCATTAGGTAGCCCCGACACTTTACTCCATGACGCGCCGCCATCAGTTGTCTGTATCGGCTGAGCCTCGCTGAGAGTCACGACAAAATTGTTTGGGTTATTTGCCGATATAGCTACGCGCAACGGCATTGCCTTTGAGGGAAATGACCCAAACTTCTTCCAAGTCAATCCGCCGTCTGTCGAAGTTGTTCCGCCATTGTGGATTGGTTCCCACTCCACACCACCAACCCGCACCACCCGCGACGGGTCGCTTTCAGAGTAGGTAATACCGTAAGTATGCTGAGGCCAAGGTCCGATACCGCCCATCCTTTTCGATGGATAAGAATTAAGCCCATTGTTGTGATTGAAACCGTCTACATCGGCTACACCACTTAATAACACAGCACCTTTTGGAGGTGCAGCTAGGGCGAAAGCGACTATCTCTTCTTGTCCTTGCTGATAGTTAGCCCAAGTCACCGGATTGGCATTGATATTGTCTGTTTGCCAAATTCCAGAACCATTCGTCAACCAAACTTTTCCCGGTACTTTCGGGTCAAATTCAATTGCTGAAACCCACGATTCAAACATGGCATCATGCCACCAAGAAACCGTGTGGTCTATATTTGCCTTTTTTTCTGTCCAAGTCGCTCCCCCATCTAAGGAACTATAGAGGATTTTGCTAGTTATTTGACCTAAAGATACGACTAAATGATTGGGATTCGTTGGGTTAACACCCAAGGCATTGAAAAACGCTGGCTTGCCATCTGGAGTGATGTTACTCCAGGTTCCACCAGCATATTTGCTAACTCCTGATTTGTGCGTAACGTAGAGAATACCGTTGCTGGAAACAGCCATTCGCTGTGCCTGTGTCGGGCTTCCCTGGATTTTGCTCCAAGTATTACCCGTGTCAGTAGATTTATAGATTCCATCTCCATAGACATTCGCGTAGACTAAACCGGGCGATCGCTTGTCAAACGCAATGCCTAAAATTCCAATTCCTTTTGTCAGATTTGGGGAAAAAGAAGTAACTCTAGCCCATGTCGCCCCCGCGTCAGACGACTTCCACAACCCATCGTGCCGCGAACCAAAAAAGATTACTTTAGAGTTAGACGGATCGACAGCTAACCTTTCTCCTGCCCACCGCTCTTCGGAGTTGCTGTCCATCCCTAAGTCTATCTTCAATTTAGTCCAAGTTTTTCCTCGATCGCTAGACTTGAAAATTGACCCCTTCGGCTCCCACTGGGAGTATTTGCCTGCCGCCATGTAGACAATATTCGCATCATTTGGATCGACGGCTAGTGCTTCTCCCCCGTAATAAGTTTTTTGGGCAAGTGGAAAGCTGTCATTTAAAGGAATCCAACTTTTATCTGCTGCATTCCAGCGATAAAAACCACCAACGTCAGTTCTGATATAAACAAGATCCTTTTCTAAAGGATGGGGGTAGACACCTGTAACAAACCCACCTCCACCTATAGAAACGTTAGCCCAGCGATATCCATTTCCCCCGATCGAGTAGATGGGTGCTGCGGCTACAGATGCTATGCCAAGGCTTTTGTATGTTTGCGGTTGTTGGTTGCTAGTGGCACACGCAGCAATAATTCCCACCAAAATAGGCAAACCAGTCAAAGCGATAAATTTTGGTATTTTCATAATTTATAACCAAAGATAAACACAGATGAACACCAATCAATTATTTGTGTAAGTCTCTGTTCATTCCCGATTTCATTCCCAGTAAATTAATGGTGTACGAGAAGTTATATTGCTTAAGTTTAATATTTAGGATTTTTTACAAAATTATAGAAAGCTCTAATATAGATTTTTAGTTTATCTATCGGTTTTACGGTGGCAAGATGATTTTTAACAAGTTTTTTAAACTCCGCATCCATTTCTCCATTCCGGAGATACACACCCATTCCTGTCGCCATCATGTGGTTAGAAAACTCATAAAATGATGGGAATTTGACTCCTATCCAATAGCCTAAAAGGATATTGATCTTGGCGGTTCGCTTCTGATAGTCTTTTGATTTCCCCTTAGTCTCTTTTCCGATAGCATTGGCGTTCTTCCCATGTACCCGATAAAGACTTAATTCCTTATCCAAAACGATCCCTTTACTTAGCCCTAATGAGCTAAAAATTAAAAAAGCATCATTGAGCAAAGTGCTTCCTGCTTTATCCGGCATTGGCAGAATTTGTTGTAAAAGTGACCGTTTCAAGCAAAGACCAGAGGTAGAGGGGTAAGGAAAGTTTTTGTAGAATCTGCCACTTTTAGTTAACTGTGTCAAATCGTACTCGCGGAATAAATCGGGACTGGTTTTAAGTTTTTTATCATTTATTTCCACTAACTTTTCGTCCACAAATTTAAGAGGATGGAAACACCAACCTAAATCTGGGCGATCGCCTAATGCTTCTACTACTTTTTCTGCTTTTTCAGGTACAAAAGTATCGTCAGCATCCAAAAAGCAAACAATATCTCCTTTACTCGCCGCAAAGCCTGCATTGAAAGCTGAAGCTTGTCCCCCATTTTCCTTTAGCACCGGGAGAATTTTATCGCCATAACTGGCAATAACTTCTCGTGAGTTGTCGGTAGAACCGTCGTCCACCACAATTACCTCGACGTGGGGATAGGTTTGCCTTAGGGCGCTATCAATTGCCTGTGATAGGAAACGAGCATAATTGTAGTTATTAATGGCGATGCTAACTTTAGGGTTGCTGTTCATGCTTTTAGTGTTGTTATGAGCGTCTGGTTTGAGTAGTGACAATAGCAGCAAGCTTGGGAAGAACACAGCAATGCCTATGAATCAATACCCAATACATGCCGATACTGTGCTACAGACTTTTCCAGGGAGAACTCATCAGCTCTTAGCCGCAGTGCTTCCGAGTCAGAAGGCTTATCTAAGGTAGTCGCGATCGCTTCTGCTAAACCTTTGACATCTCCAACACTGACTAACTGACCGTACTTTCCGTTTGCTAAAATCTCTTCTGGCCCGCTAGGACAATCGGTAGAAACTACCCTGGTCCCCATAGCGATCGCCTCAATGAGTACAGTAGGCAATCCTTCATATAAAGAAGATAGGACGAATACTGCTGAAGATGCCATATAAGCATAGGGATTTGCCACAAACCCAGGTAAAGCCACATTCGATGCTATACCCAATTCCTGCACCAAAGCTTCAAGCTGCGATCGCTCCGTTCCCTCCCCTAAAATCATCAGCCGCGCCGGACGCTGTTGTTGCACTTGAGCAAAGGCGCGAATCAAAGAAGGAAAGTCTTTCTGCTTTTCCAGGCGTCCCACACCCAAAATTACCGGAGGCTGTCCCGGCTCAAACCAAGGATGTTCCACAAGTTCACTGGCTTTTTTGAACAGATCCGGGGTAACAACTGGGTTGTAAATAACTTTGATTTGTTCTTTTGCTAATCCTAGATGCACCAAATCATCAGCCGACCCTTGAGACACACTAACAACTGCATCAGCCATCGGGTAAAACCAGCGTACCAAGTAAGGTGCAATTCGCCTTTTCAGCTGCTTAGAGTTTTGCGCCTCCTGAGATAGGGTGTTATGTACGCTCACTACCACTCTTGTAGATACACCAGCCAGCCTTCGAGCCAACAAAGCCACTATATTCGTATCTTCCAAAGCCGAAAGCAAAGCTGTAGGTTTATTTTCTTTCAGATAGCGTACCAAGGCGGGGAGACTTGATAGCAGCCGCTTACCTTTCAAGTCCACAATTCTCACCTCTGGCGGTACTAGAGACAGATAAGGTCCTTCCACCTTCACTAAAACTAAGTCTACGCTTAAGCCTTGCTCGACAAAACCACGAGCCAAATTAACGAGGACTCTCTCAGCGCCACCGCCATATAGGGAAGTAAGAAAAATTGTTATGCTAGACATTTTTATTTGAGGTTGAAAATACTTCTATTCCCTAATTCCCGCTCTCTGGGGAGGAGTTAAGGGAAGGGTTACTTGAAAAAGTTGGTAAATTTATTGCTAACCTTACTACGTTGTTTCAACTAATCCTTCTTTTCTTTCCTCCGTCTCAAACGACCTAATATTCGACATTGGGAGGCGCTTCAATGATAAAGTTGCTGATACATACAATATCCAAAACAGAGAGTGCGGTTCTACAATTGTACTTTCGGTATAGTTATACATTAGTAAAAACGTCACGTAAGTTAGGGGCCATAAATCTTCGGGTTCTTTAGTGGAACGCACCCATTTTATGGCTCTAAAATAGGTGAAAATAATACTAATCCCAAAGAAGAATATCCCTACAAAGCCGAGATCAACCGTCAAGTTTAAAAAGCCATTGTGAGCGTGGTATACCTTATAGCGAAGTACACGCCAAACATATTCCGACTCCCCTCCCTCCAGCCAAAATCCCTGATAACCATAGCCTAACCAAGGGCGATCCCAGATTTTTTCTATTACAGCATCCCAAATCTCTGTACGACCGCTGAGGGTAGGATCTTTGCCTAAGCTAAACAGCAAGTTATCCCAACTTGCCACGCCCCATGTAGCTAGACTTCCACCGATTAATATCAATGTAATGAAGAAGGGAATAGCTAAGTTGTCGCTCCACCGTAAAGCGCTGTAAAAAGGCAAGAGAATTATCAAAGTCAAGAAGATAATTAAAGCAGTTTTTGAAGTTGTAAGTACAATCACGCCAACGCAAATACCACAAACACCCCATACCAAGTAACGATATTTGCGAACGTTCAGAGCCACAAGTAAGGTAGACAATGCTGGTACCAGCATCAGGCGAGACAAGAGGTTTTTGTGTAACAAAGGCCCCCGCCAAGCTCCTGCATGAGTTCCACTTTCTATTCCACCTCCCCGAAAAACTAGGGTGTACATTACGGTAATTACTGCTCCTATACCCAGCGCCCACGCTATTATGCGTACTTGCTCTTTCAAGGTATAGCGCGAAGCAAAATACAGTCCAAACAAGGTTGTTTGTAACACATTGATGCCAGCTTTTCTAGAAATAGGCGGGAAATCAGACCAAAAAAATGAGATTACAATCGTTGCGACTAAACCCCATAAGAAAATGTCTCTCAAAGCTGGACGAACAACACTTTTGAACCGGGCAAGAATAAAAAAAATTGTCCCCGCATAGACTCCCAACTGTAGCAGCGATATGATCTTGTCAAACACGGAAGGAACATAAACAGCGTAGCCAGCTGTTCCCTCCGACGCATTGTTTAAGCTGGCAAAGTTTAATAATCCTGAGAACACTAGCAGCGCCAGAACCGAGAATCTCTTTTCAGCGAAATTTAGGAGTGGATTCACGACTTTAGAGGGTGGTAAAAGTATCTAGAATTCAACTCAAGTCTAGGTCTTTTCAGTCGGGTGAGGGGGGAGAAAATGACTTTTGACAAGTTTCTAGGATGATGCAGTTTTTGTTGAAGGTGGCGTTAAGCTTCGGATGATTTTTCCTGCTTTACTCCTTTGATACTTTTAATATAATCTCTCAGCTTCTGCTGGGTACTGGGCAACAATGCCACGACTACTAAGCCCAAAACTACCCACCATCCTAACTGGTAGGCAAACAAAGCTATTCCAAAAGTCCCGCACCACAAGCCAGCCAATCGATAGTCAGGACTGCCAATGTCCCGCACTAGGTAGAAGTGGATGACAATATAACTCGCTAAAGTCGCCACCTCAGCCCAGCCGTATCCCACTAATTCCAAGCGGGGTAACAGCACGAATGCTGCTCCTACAAAAAGAGCCATATACACGATGTGAAAAACTGTAACTTCCCAGTTCCGCCGCAAAACGTAGAGGGTTGAGGAATGCATATTAAACATGGAGTTGGTCAGATTGCTCAAGGCGATATAAGGATAGATCGCCACTACAGGAAGCCAGCGATCGCCAAACACCAATGGAATAAGCACAGGCAAAGCCCAGCTGACTACTACGAGTAGGGGTCCTAAAGCTAATATCTGAAGACCCATGCCCTCAGTGACAGCTCTGCGTAACCGCTCTCGATCTCCCTGCAAGCGCCCCAAGGTGGCAATGGAAATCCGCCACGTTGCGGTTTTTACGAAACTGAGAATGTCGATGATCCGGATGGCTAGGGCTACATATCCCACTGCCTCGGCACCAGCGTATCTACCTACTAGCAGGGGGTTGATCAGAGTACGTAGTTGCCACACCCAGACTGAGGTGGAAAATCCGATGCTGTATCCCAGCATCTGCTTAACTAAAACCCAATTCCAAGCAAAGCGGGGACGATATCCGGCACTCCAGTAGAGTAGTGCTAGAGTTTGAACTTGCTGTAGCCACCATCCAGCCACCAGCGCCCAAACTCCGGCTCCCCGAAAAGCCATTGGAAAGGCTATCACGTAGTAAACTAACTGACCGAGAAGTTCAATTAAAGCTACCCGCTTGTAATCTAGATTGCGCTCTAGCCGAGCCATCGGGACTTGATTGAGGAGAACGACGGGAAGTCCCAGAAACAAGACTTGCGCTACCGGGCGAAACCCTTGGATATTCACCCAGCTTTCCACTAAGGGAAGCGCCAAAAAAGCTAAAAGCATTCCTGTAAACGCTTGCAGCAACAGCAGGGTGAAAGCTTGGTGATATACTCCGAGTTCCTCTTCCCCTTCCCGCCGCACCAGATAAACTTCAATGCCTAGCTGGCTGAGCATCTGAAGGTACAAAAATATACTGATGGTGGCAGCATAGAGACCGTATTTCTCCGGTCCTATGACTTTGGTAACTAGCATCACTCCTGCCAGACTGATGAATACTCCCAGTCCCTGACGCAGTACCAGGTAGACTCCTCCCCGCATGACTTGCGTTTTCAGGTTCATGCTTGACCCTCAAAGTAGCAAATATTACGGAGAAATCCTTGATGTTCTACCAATGAAGACTTCCAGAAAAAGAGATTTATAGATAGCGATCGCAGCTTGGGAGTCTTTAGCGGCGCAAGATGCGGGAAAATCGGTAGAATGCTCATCAATTTTTTGAGCAGGTGGCTCAGCTCCAGCACATTTTTCTCCTTAGTTTGCCTTGGTTCATCGCTACTGCATCAGTAGACGGCCTTCTAAGGTCGTCAGCATATTTCATTGAATAAATAGTCAATTGCTACTAACGCTAGTACAGATTGGCAAAAATATCTCAGCAACAGTTAAAGCGATCGTACTTGGGTGCCAATCTCTTTTTAAGCAAGCAAATTTAATTTACCACAGACAACAGTGTGGATTTGTGAGAATTCCCCCCCAAAGTTTAAAGCTTTTATAAAGACACTGAATATTTACACATTTGGCATTGAGCTATGGAAGGCTTGATAATTCTTCATTAGAACTTCAACTTTATGAAATAGATAACTTACATTATTCTCTGCAAAATGTCTGTAATCTTACCAGTGTTTAGGCAATCATGATATTAAAACTTCTCCATCGGGCTGTGGCTCCTGTGTTTATTGGCACTATGCTTGGGTGTACTGCTAGTAGCAATAGGTAGCAACCAACAGCCGATTGTAGGCGCGGATCTTGTGTCCGTACCGATGGCACCCACTTCCTACGTCGCTGGGCTAACGTGTCGATAGGAGGTGGAGGGTTTGTTACAGGTGTTTATACTCACAACGTACAAAAGGATCTGGTTTAGCTCAGAACCGACGTTGGTGGCTTTTATCGCTGGAATGCCGAAGATAAAACCTGCATTCGATTACATGACAGCTTCACAATGAAAGAGAAAACATATTACGGGGAAGAAGCGATCGCAACAGATCCCATCAACCCAAATATCGTTTACATGGCAGCAGGTAAATACTCCCAGCGGCAACCCAAAAGATCAATCTTTAAGTCCACAGAGCGAGGTAAAAACTGGACTAAACTAAACATCAACTTAGGGATAGACAGTAATGTTGAGCATGGCTGGGTGGGAAAAAGACTAGCTCTCAATCCGGCTAACTCCAACATTATTTTCATTGATTCGCGGCACGATGGGGTGTGGAGATACTCGGATGCAGGCGCGACAATGGGCGAAAGTCGCAACTTTATCCCCAACGCTTACCAAAGGCGTTGGCATCTCGTCTGCGTTGGCGGTTCAAGGTGGCACTCAACTTATACAGAAGCAACTTCAACAGACGCTGGATTAACCTGGAAGAAGTTTGCGTCGTTTCCGGCATCAATTACCACTGCGCGTAGCGATATCGGCAACTAATCCAAACTTGTTTGTTGTAGCTGTAAGTAAAGCTCTACCCCTACGCACCACTAATGGCGGCGCTTCAGGGAGTGCAGTGTCTGGACTACCAAATTGCTCAGAATGTCCCTGGTATTGAGATCAGCCCTTGGTGGCGAATAAAGTAGATGGAAATACTTTTTACTATTACAGCGACAGCAAAGTTTACCGCAGCACTGACCAAGGTGCATCCTTTAGCCTTTAGCATTGTCAACTCATCGATTCCCAATATTAAGAGTGACTACTATTCGTATGCGCTGAAAACAGTTCCAGATGCGAAAACTGAAGTCAGGCTCAGCTTAGACTAGGAAGGTTTATTTAACTCCACAGACGGTGGCAAAACGTTCGCTAAGCTGCCTTCAGTAGAAAAGGCGCATTTGTTTACTTTTGGGAAACCGCAGACCGGAAGGACAACTCCAGAGCTTTATTTGTATGGAAAAATTTCTGGTATGGGCGAGGGGATCTTCCGTTCTCTCGACAGAGGCAGAACTTGGATAAGCATTGGTTCTAGCCAAAATCCCATCGCTGGCGAGCCAAATGCGATGGAGGCGAGTTGGCAACAGTTTGGCTTGGTTTTCGTTGGTACCAATGGCAGGGGCATCTACTACGGAACTCCTGACGATTCCAAGGAGTAGGCTGCTTTATCTTCCGCGCCCGTACACGCAATTCGCCCCTGAATACTGGTTAAATTTACCCGAAAAGTACCAAGGCATTAGCCTTTAACAGAAGACGGTTCTTTCACGCTAGTAACACGTTCTGTTAAAGAATGATTTTGTAGTGCTGTTACTTGTGACAACACGTACGAGACGAGGGATTCAACCGTCATCAAGACTACCGAAAATGCCAATACTACGAAACCAGCAGCCGTGAAGAGAAACATGACGCTTGTAGAAATTAGTTTCTTGATAAAGGCGTTCATTTTGGTAAATAGTTTTGTTTACCCCTCTAGGATATGAAACACTACAGGGTCTTGACATCAGTGAATTTTTTGAATTTTTTGTAAAGAACTCCTTTATAAACCCGAAAACATACGGAGACGCTTTAAGTATATTTTTCTACAAATAAATTAAAGGATGTTTTTCTGATTTTGTCCTGAAAGCTAAGTTTTTTTAACTGAATGCTGCTAAATGCTGCTAGTAAATACGTAATTGAATGTAAATATGTGTGTCGCGCTTATAACACTAGTGAAGTGAGTGTTCATGGCTATTTTGTGTAAAAAAAATATAAAGATAATATAAAGACAAAAAATAGTAGGGGCGTACAGCTATTTGTGCGCCCCTATCACCTGGCAGGAAAATATTAAGTTATATTGACAATTTAGAAATGCAACAGCGCTTTTAAGCCTTGACCAGGTCTGATGGAACTGGAATTCGTTTGCCGTTTTCGTTGTCTAGTGGAGCAAGGGCGGTGAGTGTTCTGTACAACTCCAATGTTTCGCTAGTAATCTGGTTCCAGGTATAGTGTGCTTGCACATAACTCTGGGCGTTTTTAGCCATTACCGCCAATTCATTCTGGTGATTGATTGCCCATTCCAAGCTGCGGAGGCAGGAGTCTACATTTTTTACCTGGAAAAGCATCCCTCGGTTTTTGCCGATCAATTGCTGATGCACGGGAATGTCACTACCGAGTACGGGAACACCTTCCTGCATTGCTTCCAACATTGATAGAGGTAATCCCTCCAACTCAGAAGGAAGTACAAACAATCCCGCACCCCGAAGGATTTCTGCAAGACGGGGACCTCTAAGTTCACCTGTGAATATGATGTTCTTGTTATTCGCCGCCATCTCGGTGATCTCCGAGGTGAACTCATTGGTATCGCTGGTACCGCCCACCATGACGAGTTTCCATCCTTCTTGCTGAAGGTTTTGGAAGGCTTTGATGAGTAAGTCAGGGCACTTTTCCGGTACGAGTCTACCTAAAAATAGAATATAGCGTCCCTGTTCCAGACCTAGCGAAGTTCCATAGCTAAAAGTAGGGTCTGAATCACCCATATTTGAGGGTGCGTTAGGAATATAAATTGTCTCCTTACCGTAAGTTTCCTTAAAGTATGAGCGCAGTTCCTCTGAGACGACGATCATGCTATCAGAGAAGCGGACAGCAGCACGTTCGCCGCGACGGATTAGGTCGCTAGAAGCTTTGTTCCATTTGGCACGTTGCCAATCTAAGCCATGACAGGTAACAACAACTTTTGCCGAGGAAGCAATTTTGGGTAGCCAAGTAAAGAGGGCTGGTCCTAAAGCATGGAAGTGAACGATATCATAACGCTTCGCATTGCAAGCGATCGCTCCCAGCGCCGAACTCAACAGAGCATCCATTCCCTTGATATTCAAGCTGGGTATGGAAACAACCTTCACACCATGAACGTTATAGTGGCTGAGCGAAACATCTCCAGTGTATGAGGAACGGGCAAACAAATCCACTTCATGACCCTGTTCCACAACCCGTGAATAAATTTCTTCACAGTGGTGCTCGATACCACCCTGTTTAGCAGGCAACCCTTTTGCTCCAATTACGGCAATTTTCATGGCGAAACCCCGGTAAAAGTTTTTTGATTAATCTGGCTAGTAGACAAATTCCGCTGTTGCCAGCGGCTTAGCATATCGCTGTAGATATCACCCACGACAGTCTTGGCACTGTAAGGTTTGGCAGCTTTAACGCACGCCTCGATTGGATAATCTCTACCGTTGTGCAGTACCTTCCGCAAGGCATCTGCAATTGCGGCTGGCGATCGCTCCTCGCACACCACTCCACTATCAGTAGTGAGTAGGTTTGGAGTTTCGCCGCATTGGGTTGTCACCACTGGCGTACCACTGGCAAGTGCTTCGAGAACGACCATAGGAAGACCTTCATAGGCGCTCGTTAGTACAAAAACACTACATATACGTTGCAACTGTGCAAGTTCTGCCTGGGCTAATGGTCCCAGCAGCGTTACCTGTCCGGACAATCCAAGGCGGGAAATCTCAGAACGTAGCTTATCCTTTAAGTCTCCATCGCCTGCTATGAGGAGGTGAACATTTGAATCGTTCAGGGCAGCAATGGAGCGGACTAGCAAGACGGGATCTTTCTGGGCGTGAAGGCGACCAGCAAATAGAATAAAGCGTGTATCTTCCGCTAAACCCATCTGCTGTGCAAGTGTGCGCCTACCTTTCTCTCGTTCATCTAAGGTCAATGGGTAGCAGATTTCGTTATCTACTGTGTTTTTGACGTAGGAAATGCGCTCTGCTATCTCTGGGTAATGCTGCTGGTAATGTTGCACCGATTCAGTATTACACGACAAGATTTGAGAAAACTGACTTACAAGATAGCGTTCGATAGCAAAATATGCTGCTGGAAAACGTTGCCACAGAATCGCATTTTTTTTGTCCGCAGAATTAATTTGCTTTTGAATATCGTTGTGAATAAAGAGAGTCTTTTCTCCTGACCAGTTGCGAGTAAAAAGTGTGGGTTCCAGCCTGTGAAAGTGCATGAAATCCGAACTCAAATTCCGACCCAAAAGGGCAGCCGTATATTTAATAGTGGTTGGTACTAATTTTTTAAAGTTATCGTTTTCTATAAAAAACAAGGGCATAAAGCGGATCTCTCTGCCTGCCAACTGGGCGTCTCTCCATACTCCTATGGGTTGCGATGGATCGTTCTCCGTTCCTACCAGCCGGATTTCAAACTCGCTAGGAGCGTATTTAACAAAAGTGCGTATGACTGTTTGTATACCCCCGATGCTAATGCTACTCGGATTGAACTGGTAGAAGATAGTCAAAACAGGTTTACGCATAACAATACCTATATATAGCTAGGTGTATTGGTTGTTTTTTTGTTGTGGCAAAGATTAATTAAGCAGTCTGTCAGTAGATTTATTTCAGCATGATTGCTTAGCTGACTTGAGAGTCTGAGATTCTCTTCCTCATAATTGCTTAGATTACTGTAAAACCCTACTTAAGTAAATTGAATTTGCCAGATTTTACAGAAAGTTCTCAAATTTCCCACTTGACTTCATGGCAACTTTATAATGAGGTTCAAGACGCTATGAAGGCAAAAAATGGCTCAATTTTAACACTGCCCAATAATTTCTCCCAAACCCGAAAAACCCTGACCCAGCCATTCCTAAGCTTTTACCAAATCTAATACCACCCTGAAAGAGAACTCGTTACTCCTACTACTACTATCAAAAGTAGGAGTTATAAAATACTCCTTATGGAAGATGCGGACTGAGTTTATACGTAAGATTACTTAGTTGTATGAATTGTACTTTGAAATTAACTTTCCGAAGGCTATTACTACTATCAAAAGTAGGAATTATGAATACTTCTTATGGAAGATGCGGACTGAGTTTATACGTAAGATTACTTAGTTTTATGAATTGTACTTCGAAATTAACTTTCCGAAGGCTATTACTACTATCAAAAGTAGGAATTATGAATACTCCTTATGGAAGATGCGAACTGAGTTTATACATAAAGCCGCTTAATTGTATAAATTGTACTTTCGTACTTTACAATTAACTTTCCGAGGCATCGGATATAGACTGCTAACGAAGTCTGTATTTAAAAGTGTAATTTGACAGCCACTATACAAAAATAGAATTTTATTTAATATTCTCTACTAGAAAATATTTCTTTGCCGATCCGCAGTAGCAGCCTGCAAGAGCGAATTTGCTTAGTTGTCCTATTGGTGAGGGGTATCAACGTAACGCATTTAAGCAAGTGTATATCAGCGGTCTTCTCTACACGGAAAGGGGACTCGCCTTTTTCCCATAACAAAATTCTCCTACCCCGAACACGGTTAGGAGAAGAGGATTCGCCATAAGCGTATAGAACGTCCTTACAACGGTACGCTTATGGTTCGAGCTAGAAGTAATCGATTAATGCTTGTTTAAGCGCGATCGCTATTTTTAAAAGCCTTCGCTGTCAGCATTTTTGGCGTACTGGCATCTTCCTTGTAGTATGCCTTGGCATGGTGGAAATAACTATCAGGTTCGTTTTCCACAATCACACCATTGACAACCAAGCCCAAGACCTTCTGACCTGACTGTACCAAAAATTGCTTACAAGCAGCAGCGCTGACAGTATCAACCACGCCTGGGCGAACTACCAATAACATACCATCAGTCATCTTGCCTACTGCCAGAGCATCTGCCACCAGAACAATTGGAGGCGTATCAAGGATTATAAAATCGTAGTCTTTAGAAAAATTGTCAATTAATCCAGCCATCCGCTTTGAGTCAACAAGAGCCAATGGATTAGGAGGAATCACCCCAGAAGGAAGCACATCCAAGTTATCCATCACTTCTCGCACAGCCATCTCAAACTCAGCTTGATTAACGATGACATCGCTCAGACCAATTGCATTAGTCAAGTCCCAAATATGATGCTGCATGGGATGGTGCAGATCCGCATCTATTAATAAAACTCGTCTTCCTAGTTGAGCCATAGCGATAGCCAAGTTGGCACAAACTGTAGACTTGCCTTCTTTAGAAACAGAACTTGTCACCGCAATGACTTTCAGCTCTTGATCTGGACTGAGAAACTTCAAGTTTGCCTGAAGCATACGGTAAGCTTCACTGATAACCGAATGTGGATTATCTCTAACAGGAAGCTGCGGAAGAATTCTTTCTAGTTTCTTACTGCGAAAAGTAACTTTTTTCTTCAAAGAAGGAATCATTCCCAGGACAGTATATTTAAATAACTCCCGCACCTCCTTGGCAGTTTTGATAGTTGGATCTTTCAGGTCTACAAGGAAAGCAGTAATTACATAAAGTAGACTGCCTGCAACAATTCCGGCAGCTATGATTATTAGCTTGCGAGTACCTACGGGCTTTTCTGGAACTGTAGCGGCGGAAATTAAACTAGCGTTGCCTACATTTTGATTTTCCGCAATCTGTACCTCTTGAAGATTTTTCAAAAGAATTTGGTAGGTAGATTGCGCGGCTTCTACTTGCCGTTGTAAATCCCGCTGACCCTGTTGCAATCTAGGTAAAATGTTCGCTCTTTGTTTGTACGCCTCCTGAGCGCGAGATAAAAAAGTCACTTGATTAGCCAAACCTAAGCGTTGCACTTCTGCGTTGACTAATTCTGCGGTCAGTTTTTGTTCAAGTTCCCCAATTTGTAAATTTGCTTCGGATACTTGTTGGTTGGTGCCAACAATCTCTCCTACCCGTTCCTGTAGTAAAGCTTTTAATGCCGCTTGTTTGCTTTCGAGATTAATTATTTTGGGGTTTTCATCCTGAAAGCGGGTGCGCTCAACTGTCAACTCGCCTTCAATTTTTTGGAGTTCTATCAGCACTTGCTGAACTGCGGGAGATTGGCTGAGCGAGTTTAGAGCCATAGCCCGCTGTGAATTCAGTCCTATCTTACTTTGGAAGGCGGCGACTCTAGCAGTTGCATCTTCAAGTTCAGCTTGAGTTTGCGCTTTTTTGCTGTCTAGCTCTGCGATCGCTTTTACGGCTGAGCTTCCTTCTTCTTCTAGAGCTACAATGTTATTCTGTTCTTTGAAACTACGCAAAGCGGCTTCTGCTTGACGAACAGTGGCTTCAGTCTTCGGTAGCTGCTTACTAATAAATTCGCGAGCCGCCGCTGCTTGAGCGCGGTTATTAAGTACATTCTTCTCGCGATACAAATCCATCAGTTTGTTGACTATCTTTGCAGCTTCCTGGGGATCTTTGCCTTTAACGGATATCTGCAAAACATCGGTTCCTTTGATCCCTTTTACCGTAAGCTGTTTTAGGAAATCAGCAGGTTTTAGGGGATCTCCCTTTTTGTCTTTTAGGTTTAGAGAATTTATCGTCTCTTGTATCAGAGGCTCAGAACGGACTATCTCGGCTTCTGTATCCAGAGGAGTATTCAAGACATTGAGCGGTTCTAACTGTCCGATTTTTGCTCCCGCCTCTGTGACTAAAGCAGAAGTCGTATTTTGCTTCTTAAACAAAAGCCTCCCTTCGGCTTCGTAGGTAGGCTTTTTTAAGAACGCAAATGCGGCGGCGAGTGCAACTGTAAATATAAAGACGGTACTGGCGGGTAGCCAACGCCGTTTGAGGATAAGCCAGTATTTTTTAAAATCTATATCTTCTGTGTATTGTCTAGTTTCCATAAGAGGCTCGTGTAGGAGAGTGGTAATAAGGTTGTTTTGGAGGCAGGTGTATTAGCCGCTCCCAGAAGCGAGTCCTTGCAGTGTAGACTATTTCCTCGCTTATCGAGAGGCAGCATCTGGTAGTTCTTACTCAGCCGACAATTGTATCCTAACAAGGCTAGTAAAAGTTGGAGTGATAAAAAAAACTGTTAATCAATGAAAGGATGAGCTTAAAGCTGTATGCAGTAGCATTCGGCTGGTAGCTCTAGATAAGAGGGATTAACAAAAGCGGGCTGCGAAATTTTTTTGATGCTGACGGACAACCGGACTATGGCAAAGAGTAGAAGTGCGATCGCTTTGGATGAAAGCACCTTAAGCTTACACCTTAAAGCAGAATTAACTGCGCGATCGCTATAGAATGACTCAAACAATTGAGTCGGAAATATTTTAGGTCCTATCGGAGGCAGTTTTGGGACGATTGCCGGAGTGACTGGAAGATTAATTTGGCACAAATATCTGGGAACATATTTCTGCTTTGTGCGATCGCCCTCAAAATCCTGAGATATCTGTATAAACATCCGATTATTCTTTAGCCAAAGAGATTACCACCAGCCTGAACAAATCGGATGATTGCCAGGATTCACGGCATGAATATCCTTGGTGTGTGAAGAAACCGTCCCCGCTCCTGAAGATAAATCTCTTACCTTAAAGCTTTCAACCTGTTTGACAGGTTGAAAGCCTTTGCCTAAACTCCCTAAAAAAAGTTGCACGCGGCGTGAGCCAAATTGCCTGACTACGGCTTAATCAAATGTTGCTCAAACTTGCGATAGTTACCAATTAACCTTGCCCGCTCAAAAGGGGGATAAAACAAGATGGTTCCCAAAGGTAAACCAACTGCCAAAACAGCGCCCATCACCAAAGGATTTAGCAATCCAACTTGGAAGCCAACTCCTAAAGTCATGCCTAACGCCATTGCTAATAGCGACACCCCAATCGCGAGATTGGGACTAAATCCTCTTTTCAAACAACTAACTGCCAGACTCTGCGCCCCAAAACCAGCCATAAATACAGCAAAATCCACCGCTTCAAACCCAACCGCCGCCGAATTTGCCGCTCTAAATTGCTCGCCAAAACCCGTCACAAAAAAAGCGACAATTCCCGCAACCAACAAAGCTACAACCGTGTCTATACCCGCAAACTTAACTTTATACCTGGATAGAAGCTTAGCGACAAACACAGCCCCAGCCGCCGCCGTAGCCGCTGCTGCCACACCAAATGCAGCGACAAACAGCGTGATAAACCCAGCCATGACCACACCCATCGCCCCAACTTGGGCAATCGTTCCGCCCCAAGCGATTCCCTCAATCCAAGCCGCCGAGGCAGCAAGTGTCACCAGTAAAGCGAGCGCGATATAAGGTAGTTTTTTGTTCGCAATCGGAACCGGGGCAGTCTGAATCTTAACAGTAATATCGTGAGTTTCTGGCAGAGAATTTGTGTGTAATAACAGATGTCGCTCGTAGGTTTTATCTGCCATCAACCGGCTGGTATTCACATTGATTTTACACTTCGCCTGATTGTTCTCAAACTTAACGGAATCAAAAGAAATCCAAGTGTGAGTATCTGGTGTATGGGGGGGATCGCTTTCGTGGGGTGCCACTTCCCAATTTCCTTCCAGAAGGGTATCAGGAATCGAGTTCGTAACTGCGATTGTTTGAGTCACCCTTTCACCTAATTTTCTTGCCTTAAATTCTAGGATGGGTTTACTCAGCTTCGCTTCGGGTACGCGAATCACATAGATAGGCTTGAGAGCTTCCAAGGCGATCGCTGCGTTAGGATAGCGGTCTTTTGGTTTGATTTCCACCATCTTTTGCAACCAGTCAATCCACCGCAGACTGAGCTTGGGAACGAGATGCTTGAAATTAATTCGATAATCATCATCAATTAACTGGCTAATCTCAGAAGATTTGATTCCAGTTAATAAGCAAATTAGCGTTGCTCCCAAACTATATAAATCTGAGGCTTCAGTAAGCTGCCGATGGAATAATTGTTCGGGCGGCATGAACCCTAAAGTTCCTTTTGCCACGCTGTTCATCGTCACTTCCCCATCCCCAATTCGAGCCAAACCAAAATCAACTAAAAAAACATTGATGTTGCCATCGACCAAGATATTTTCGGGTTTAATATCTCGATGGATAACGGTGGGAATGCGATTTTGCAGATAAACAAGAATTTCTAATAAAGAGACGGCAATTTTCTTAATTTCATCCGGGTCGAAGCTACGAGGTACGGCTAAAGACGGTGCTTTTTTATACTCCTGAACCATGCAAAAGCCATCGGATGTTTGGAAGGAATCTAGGTAGCGGGGGATTCCGGGATGATTCAGTCCCTGTAACACTTGAATTTCGCGCTGGTAGGCGTCGTAGTCTGACCAGGTAGCGTTGATTTTAGCAAACTGAAACCGTTTAATGACAGCGGGTTGCCGAGTTTTCAGATTGAGCGCCAGGTAGGTTACTCGACCACCGGCGCGGTTGTGTCCTAATTCTCGGACGACCTGATAACCGTGGCTGGATAAGTCTGGAAAGTTGCTCATGTGTGAGAGAACGAACGCAGGTTGAATGATTCTATGCAACCGCTACGCGAGCAGTTGCAGTTAGCGGGAGCAGCTAGAGCGAGTAGCCGCTAACTTGCGGCATACGCCAGAGCGAGTAGCCGCTAACTTGCGGCATACGCCAGAGCGAGTAGCCGCTAACTTGCGGCATACGCCAGAGCGAGTAGCCGCTAACTTGCGGCATACGCCAGAGCGATCGCGCAATCCGAACAAACCAGGGATGGCAGATACAGGAAGTGGGTGTACGCCTTTTTTGAGACTTCATCTTTCCCCTTTTCCCAGTTGTCCCTTCTCATCCTAGTTCACCAGCTTAGGAGTAGGAATTTCTGTTTTCGCTGTGAAAGTTCATAAAAATAAAGTGAGTGAGCTACACCTAGTTAAGAACTTGATATCTAAGGATCGTAATTATGACACAGCTATCAGAAGCGAATGTGGCGATTTCTAAGGAAGTTAATAATTCGAGAGGTTCCGATTGTTTAGGTTGGGAGTGTCTAGGCTGATTGATTGTTGCGATCGCCTTCTTCCTATGCGCTCTTAGCCGGGATCGTCGCCAGCGAATGCCACTTTTTGCAACGGCTCCTCGGAAGCATCCACGGTCTTAGCACTGGTTGCAACTTTGCAAACTCCAGATTCGTCACCATTATTGCCAACATCCCCGCTTGGATTGACCCGAATGGGCGATGAAGATTTGGTTCCAGTGTTTATACAGTGAAGTTAGCAACTGAAAAGTGATTTTAATTATGCGTCAGATCCTGGGCACTCTTTCTCTATTGGGGTTTCTACAATGTTTTCCAGCAGTTGTTTCTGCTCAAACACAACCTGCTTCAGACGCCCCATCTGACCCCATCGAACAGGTGATTGCTGCCAAATTAATGACTGCATATCCTGATGGACAGTTTCGTTCAGAACAATTCATCAGTCGTGCAGAACTTGCCTCAATTTTGGTCAAAACTTTTAAACTGGACAAACGAGCGGGTGCCACCAAACAAGAAGTTATTTCAGTTCAAGATGTACCTTCTTCCCACTGGGCATATAACGACATTCAGACAGTTTTAAAAACTGGCATTATGAAGGGATATCGGGGAGATATGTTCTTCCCCAACCAAAAAATCAATCGCGCTGAAGCTTTATCTATCTTTGCCCAAGCTCACGGTGTATTTCAGTTTCCGAATGACACCGTTGCTAAAATTCTTGCGAAGTATCCAGATTCCGGGAATATACCGGATTGGGCTAAAAAATCGATGGCAACTGCACTTTACGAGGGATTTGCTAATCCCGATGAACAAGGCAATCTGAATCCCCTAAATCCGATGACGAGAGGGGATATGGCTTACGCCTTGAGTAAATTTTTGGAGCGACAAGAAGCACCCGCACCGATGTTGGAAGAAGATTTACCTTCGCCAGCGAGCTTACCAATCCAATAAGTTCCGAAAAAGCCGTTTTCTTTGAGAAAACGGCTTTTTTGCTTTTGAAGAGCGCCAGAAGGCGGCTCACTTGTTACACTCGATAAGTTTGGAGCGATCGCTAACCGATGAACGCCACGCCAAATAATCGAGATATGCGGCGAGATTTTGCCAGCCGCGACGATTTAATTACCTATCTCCGCGAACAATTTCCTACCGCCGCCGAACGCGATGACGCGATCGCTACCACTGTAGGAGGACGTAAAGCCGCAGAAGCCTTCTTAAGTCAAGTAGATCCCGCCCGTTACGCCAAAACGCGCAATTCTTTTAGTGGCGCAGTCACGCGCCTTTCGCCCTATCTCCGCTACGGCGTCTTGAGCTTAGCAGAAGTGCGGGATGCTGTGCTGAACAAAGTGGAAAACCGAGATGACGCACAAAAACTCATCAACGAACTCGGCTGGCGCGATTACTGGCAGCGTCTCTATGCCAAGCTGGGAAACGACATTTGGGAAGATCAAGAGCCTTACAAGACAGGCTACACAGCCAAAGACTATACCGAAAAGTTACCGGCAGATGTTGACAAAAGTAGCACCGGCATGGTGTGTCTTGACAGTTTTAGCCGCGACTTGCACTCCTCTGGCTACCTGCACAACCACGGGCGAATGTGGCTAGCCGCTTACCTAGTTCACTGGCGGCGGATTCGTTGGCAAGTCGGGGCAAGATGGTTTCTGCAACACTTACTGGATGGCGATCCAGCCAGCAATAATCTCTCCTGGCAGTGGGTTGCCAGCACCTTTAGCCAAAAGCCTTATTTCTTTAACCGGGAGAACTTAGAACGCTATACGGATGGCGTCTATTGCCGCCAATGCCCCCTGTACGGTCATTGTGACTTCGAGGGCAGCTACGATGAACTAGAGAAGCGATTGTTTCCTAAAGCTCAAAGTTTCGATCGAAGTGGCGGTAGCAAGAGTTTTCAGCGCGGGAAGAAGCGTCGGTAGTGCGTGAGTTTTGAGTGCGCGAGTTTTGAGTGCGTGAGTTTTGAGTGCGTGAGCCTTGAATTAATGAAACAGCCGATAATTTGGGTGCATGGAGACTGTTTAAGTCCTGGAAATCCCGCATTGCAAGCATACCCTGAAAGCCCCGCGATATGGGTTTGGGACGATGCTTTGATTGAAGAGTGGCAGATGAGTCTCAAGCGGATTACTTTTATTTATGAATGTTTGCTAGAACTTCCAGTAACGATTCGACGTGGGGATGTCGCTGTTGAAGTTATCGCTTTTGCCAAGGAACACAGTGCCGATGGAATTGTTACAGCAGAAAGTCCTAGCCCCCGTTTTGGCCTCATTTGCGACAACATTGAGGAATCGCTGCCTATCGAAGTGTTACCTGTTGAGCCGTTTGTGAAATACGACGGATATATTGACCTTAAACGCTTTTCTCGGTACTGGCGCGTTGCCGAACGTTATGTTTTTGATTAGCACAGGCAGACTATTGTGAAGAATACAAGAACTCGGAGTTTGATCGCGATCGCTCTTTTTTCCTCAACTGGCACAGCGGCTTATTCGCGTCCAGCAACGAATATCCAAACATTGGTACCAATGCAGCAACAAGTTGGGGAAGTAGTGTCGCATTTAGTCGGAGTAATGGACACGTCTGCACAAGCGCAAGCCAATCCCAAAGCCCCAAATGTGAGAATGACTACCTGTAAAGTCAGCGTAGAAAATACTAAAAAAAATCCCAAGGTAGTTTTCCTCTACCAAGAACAAGCCATGTCTCAGAATCTTGCCAAACCCTATCGGCAGAGATTCCTAAAAATTGCCCCCAGTGCTGATCACCAAAGCATAGAATCGCAATCATTTAAACCACCAACACCAGAAGCTTTGATTGGTCTATGTAGCAAACCAGAAGCAAAGCGTGTCATCAAATTAACCGATATTGGTGCTGCTAAATGCAGCGTATTTTTAAAACCTGACGGTGAGAACTACATCGGCGAGACACCGAAGGCAGGTTGTTCCAGCGACTACAAAGGCGCAGTGAAAGTAACAAATAGAATTGTGTTGCATTCTACGGGAATGGACACATTAGATCGGGCTTTTGATGCCGCAGGAAATCAAGTTTGGGGGTCAAAAGGTGAACCTTATCAGTTTCGATGGGTTCAGCCAAGCGCGAGTCGGTGAATCCATTAAAAGCTGATGTCCTCTGTACTTTCGGCAACCTGCCAACGAAACACTGGTTGCCAGCCAACAGTCACGATTTCTTTTGTGGGACGCAAGATGCCACGGTTGAAGTCGATACCTATAGCTGCTAATTGCCTAAATCCATTTTTATAGAGGGGATGACAACGACTAGTTATTTCTGACTTCATCCACAAATGAGGGTTATTTCTTCCTCGTCCTTCCCAGTCATTAGCGACAGGCCAATCAATACATTGTAGGGGATTGAGCCAGCCTTTCAATTCTAAAACTGATAAGCACCAAGCTCGGACTCCCCACTCATCAGGTGTTGGATCTTCGGGTTTAATTACGTTCTGACCAGCAAACCAGTTTAGATTAGGAATACCGTCGGGCGCTCCATGCGATCGCCACATTTGAATATAGCTATCAGGCTTGACAGCAAAGTGACCAATTTCATGGAGAATGTTCCACCATTGTTCATAACCCGGTTTGATGGTAATTTTTGATATCCCAATACTGCGACCAAATTTGATTATTTCTTCAACATGGGGAATATTTAATTCACTATCAAAATCATCTGGTGAAATAAGGTCGTGGACGTGACAGCCAGGATAGCCGATATATGCGCCGTTAAGCTGGGTCATGGATGGGATACCTCAAAGTTACGATTTGGATCATATCGAGGTAAACAGGGCTGACAACAGAGAGAATCAATGCAGATAGGTACAGATAGTTAAAATCAGTTATCTGCATTCCCACAAGACACTTGAAGCTGGCTAAGGTATTAGTAGCCGTAACTGAATCTATCCGTTATCTATGACTCAAAAGCGTAAGCCTCGTGGCTTTTTTGCTAGCCATGAGGGGCTGACAAGGCTTGAAGCTAAAAGATTGGAGAAGGGATACACTCACGAAATTTTGGCAGAAAAGGCGGATGTAAGTTTGGATCGGGTTAGGCATCTTTTCAACCCACATTGGGGACGCAAGATTCAAAGAGACGCTATTGAAAAGATTGCCAGAGCCTTAAATTTGCATCCGGCGGATATTGTCGATCCCAACGAGTGGAATACAGCCCTCCAAACCCCAGAACCAAAGCAGATATCTGAGGTTAGCGCGACACGCTACGAGAATATTCCCCGCAGTGGTGTTATTCCCAAGCAGTTTGTTGGACGTTCGCGTGAACTCGAAACTCTACACCAGTTGTTACAGCAAAAGAGCCAGGTACCGATTATTTCTGCCATCGCTGGGATGGGTGGAGTAGGCAAAACGGAACTGGCGATTCAATACGCACAGCAACATTTAGCTAACTACGTAGGTGGAGTTTGCTGGCTACCAGGAAAAGAACCGGATATGGGGATTGAGTTGGTGCGCTTTGCGCGATCGCAGTTCGCATTAAACCCCCTAGAAGATTGGGATTTAAAGACTCAGGTTGATTTCTGTTGGCGACGCTGGCAATCTGGCGATGTGTTAATAGTCTTGGATGATGTCACTGACTATGAGCGCATCCAGCCATATCTACCACCAGTGGAACCACGTTTTAAAGTTTTGATAACAACAAGAATCCAGCGGTTAGGTAGGTCAATTCAGCCCTTGTCCTTAGATGTTTTATATGAACCAGATGCCTTAAAGTTGTTGGTGTCACTTGTAGGAGAGGAACGCATCCAACAGGAATTAACCGAAGCTAAAAAACTCTGTGCGGGGTTGGGTTATTTGCCCTTGGGGTTGGAATTAGTAGGGCGATATTTGGATCGGAAACCTGATCTGTTGCTGGCAGAAATGCTGCAACGGCTAGAAGATAAAGGGTTCAATGAAAAGTCACTCCAAAAACGAGATCCAGACATGACCGCAAAATGGGCAGTGAAAGGAGCCTTTGAGTTGAGTTGGGAAACATTGAACGATGAGGCAAAGCAGTTAGGGTATCTACTGAGTTTATTTGCTCCTGCTCCCATTCCTTGGAAGTTGGTGGAAAAAGCCGCGCCCGATCAAGATCCAGAAGACCTGGAAGAAATGAGAGACGATTTCCTTCTGAATCTGCATCTGCTTCAGCGCATGGGTGACGGAACCTACCTCTTACATCAGCTGATTCGGGAATTTTTTCGGGAGAAGTTGGGACAGTTTGACCAGCTAGATAATCTAATGATCGCGTATTGTCGAACAATGGTGGCAGTGGCAAAGCAGATTCCTGAGCAGCCAACCCGTGAGGTGATTGCAGAAGTTAGCCCTGCTATACCTCATGTAGCACTAGCAGCTAAAAACTTGACAAACTTGCTGGCCAATGATGATTTAATCTGGACTTTTACAGGGTTAGGCTGGTTTTACCAAGGTCAAGGGTTGTATCACCTAGCAGAACCTTGGTTAAAGCAGTGTCTTTCCGTTACTGAATCACGCTTAGGCTCAGATCATCTTCAAGTGGCAACTAGCCTGAATAATTTGGCACTCCTCTACCAATATCAGGGTCGTTATTGTATAGCCGAACCACTTTTAGTAAGTTCGTTAGAACTTTATCGTCGTTTGCTGGGAGAGGAGAATTGTTATGTTGCACTAACCCTGAATAATCTAGCAAATCTCTACCGTGATCAAAGCCGTTACAACGAAGCGGAACCACTCTTTTTAGAAGCTTTAGAACTTCATCAGCGCTTACCGATACAGGAGCATCCCCCGGTGAAAACGATGAGTAATTTGGCATTACTCTACTGTGAGCAAGGTCGATACCACGAAGCAGAACAACTGTTTTTGCAAGCTTTAGAACTCATTCGCTGCTGGGCAGGACAGGCAGAACCTCAAATAATAAAATTACTGAATAATCTAGCAACGCTCTACCTTGAGCAAGGCCGATACTCCGAAGCAGAACTATTATTTTTGCAAGCTTTAGAACTCATCCGCTGTTTATTTGGAGAGAAGAATCCTGATATGGCAGTTATTCTGAATAACCTGGCAGAAATTTACTCATTTCAGGGTTTTGAGGACAAAGCAGAAACGCTTTTTCTACAAGCTTTAGAACTATTACAACATTGCCTAGGGAATAACCATCCCAACTTAGCTAATAGCTTGAACAACTTGGGATGTTTCTACCAACGTAAAACCTTCTATAGCGAGGCTAAAAAATTCTTTGAGCAGGCTTTGGAACTGAGAAAAAACATACTAGGAGAAGACCATGCTGATGTAGCAGCTAGCTTAAATAATCTAGCAGTTCTCTACGATGTTCAGGGTAGCTATAGGGACGCTGAACCCTTATATATACAAGCCTTGGCTATTTGTGAGCAACGGTTGGGGGCAGATTATCCTCTCAGTGTTACTGTCCGTAAAAATCTTAATGCTGTCCGCGCTACTCTCGGCTATGAAAATTAAAATCGCGGCTGCACGCAGAAAATCTGCCTTCACGAGTTGTGCTCCATCTTATCCCTCAACCAGCCACGCGATCACATTCCCTCAACCGGGACTAAAGACGCGATCGCTCTTGATAAGCTTGAAGCTTCATCTAGTTGCAATTTTGGTTCAAAATTTTAGAATGCGATCGCTGCTGAGTTCAACGCCCATTGTCCTGGCAGCAGCAATGCACATTTCCTTACTTCGAGATTAAGCGGCAGCGGAGAGGTCAGCCACTACTATTACCCGTCCTTTGAGTACAGAACGCAGCAGTCTGTTGACGCAACCTCTTTCTTCTTCATCCAAGGACTCATCCAAAGCAGCTGCCATCAGTCCATAACGGTCAGCCAGAGTCAGAATACCAGTTTCGCTGACAGAGGCTAGGATTTCAGAGATAGCACCGGGGAGTAGTTGGATTTGGGGAAGCATGGTTGTTGGGCGTCAACTCTACGATATTTAATATCTCACCCCTTTCCGTCCCGCCGAGCGATCGCTTCGATGAGTAACGTGTGAAAATTCTCAGCCTTTCGAGTGATCTGAATTACATAGGCACTCAAGGCACAAGCGGCTCAATCGCGATCGCATCCCTCAACCAGCTATGCGATCGCGATTGAGCCGCTTCTTTCCAAAAAAATAAAACCGATGGACAAACAAAAAGACAACTTTACTAACTGGACGCATACCAGTTATGAAAAAATACCGGAAAACCCGAATAATTGGAAGTTGGCAGAATCAGATTTTCGCGCTTTTAAGAAAACTGCCTGGGTGGTAACTGAAAAAATTCACGGAGCTAATTTTTGTATAGTCACTGATGGCTCAGAAGTTCGCTTTGCAAAAAAGAAAGAGTTCTTGCAGCCAGATGAAGACTTTTTTGGTCATCAATCCCTTCAAATTAAATTAATCCAACAAGTCAAAGAAATATTCAAAATTATCCAGGCTGAACGTCAGGCAACGTTTAGAGTTTCTGTATATGGGGAATTGTTTGGCGGAGAATATCCGCATTCTGATGTGCCCGTCAATCCTAATGTACAGGCTGTCCAAACAGGAATCTATTATTCACCCGAAATTGAATTTTGTGCTTTTGATATCGCTGTTGAAGAAAATCATAGAACTGCAAAACGAGATTACATAGATTATGAGAAAACGCTAAAATTATTTCAGCAAGTAGAAATGCTGGCTGCCAAACCACTATTTATTGGAAAATACGAACAAGCCATTGCACAGAATATAGAGTTTGAATCTACCATTCCTGGCTTATTAGGTTTGCCAAAATTGCCGTTTAGCAATCAGGCGGAAGGGATTGTCATTAAACCTGTAAAGTCGATCTATATAGATACTCCCAAGGGAAGAATTAGGCCGGTCTTGAAGAGAAAAATTCCAAAATTTGCTGAAGAGAGCCGATTCCATCAAGCAGAAAAATGGAGCAGCCAAAAATTAGCAACATCTCCTCCCTATTTGAGTGATGAAAAATGGCTACATGAGGCGATGCTTGCATTGGTTACAGAAAATAGATTGATGAATACTCTATCAAAACTAGGCCGGGTTTCTGGTAAAGACCCAAAAGCAATAGACAAAGTTTTTCAATTATTTGTGAATGATGTAATAGAAACATTTGACGAATCTTATGAAAGCATTTTTAAAAGCTTACCTGAGAAAAGTCAACAGACTTTAATCGAACAATTGGAGCAGGAATCAAAAAAATTGATAAATAATTACTTCAAAAAATAATATTTAGGAACAGGTGTAGGGTGAGCAGCGGCTAACTAAATACTCGATCTGAAACGAAGAGTGCGAACTGACTTTTTCTGCGCTAGGCTAACGCCTCGCTTCGCATGAGCGCGATCGCACTCTAGTCTTCAATGACTACCCTGGAATTAGAGTTCCCACCTTTTGACATGAAATCGATACGTTTCTTGCTGCTGCTGCTCATCCTGACTACAGCAGCCGCCTGTGACTCAACTCAGGCATCCCTCGACCCCCAGACAACCCAACCAACCGAGCAACCGACAGAAACTCCGGCACAGCCGAACCAACAGCTTTCCCAAGCGACGCAGACCAACAACGTGGTGCGAACCGAACCACTCACACCCCAACCGATTCGCATCACCCTCGATAACTTACCCAAACCCTACGCCAGCGACAGTGCCTCCAACTCGCCCAATGTGGTGCCTATCCCGCAAAACCCCACCCTGCGCGTCCCGGCTGGTTTCGTCGTCAACGTTTTTGCCGATGGATTAGATGCACCCCGTTGGCTGGCACTCACCCCGAACGGTGACGTGTTAGTCACCGAAACCCGACAAAACCAGATTCGCTTGCTGCGCGACACTAACGGCGATGGCGTCGCCGATGTCCGCCAAACCTTTGCCAGTTCCCAAAATGGGGTAAATATCCCCTTTGGCATGACCTTTGCGGGCGGATACTTCTTCCTCGGCAACACAGGCGAAGTCCGACGGTATCCCTACACTCAAGGACAACAACAACTCACCGGAACCGGCGAAAAAATTGCTAACTTAACCCCCGGCGGCTACAACCAGCACTGGACGCGCAACGTCGTTGCCTCACCCGATGGGCAAAAGCTTTATGTCTCAGTTGGGTCGGCATCCAACGCTTCAGAAGAACCCATCCCCCGCGCTTCTGTACAGGTGATGAACCTGGACGGTTCCAACCAGCAAACTTTTGCTTCCGGTTTACGCAACCCAGTCGGACTCGACTTTCACCCCACCACTAGCGAACTGTATACCGCCGTGAACGAACGAGACGGACTGGGCGACGACCTGGTACCCGACTATCTAACCCGCATCCAACAGGGAGAATTCTATGGCTGGCCTTACGCCTACCTGGCACCAAATCTCCTTGACCCGCGTCATCTGGTCAACGGAAAAAGCAAACGTCCCGACCTGGTAGCGAAAACAAAGACGCCCGACGTTCTTTTCCAAGCCCACTCGGCTGCTTTGGGATTGCAGTTTTATGACGGTAATACCTTTCCAGAAAAATATCGCAATGGCGCTTTTGTCGCCTTTCGCGGTTCCTGGAACCGTAACCAAGGCACCGGCTACAAAATTGTCTTTGCCCCCTTCTCTAACGGGCGTCCTCAGGGCTACTATGAAGACTTTCTCACTGGGTTCCTGCTTGACCCCTCTGTCCCAACCACCTGGGGGCGTCCGGTGGGGTTACTCGTGCTACCCGATGGGAGTTTGCTGCTGACGGAAGAAGCCAATAACCGGATTTACCGCATCCAGTATCGTGGCTCTTAAGTAGTTGTTAATCGCGGCTCAAAGAACTGCCCCATGCGCCCAAAACTCGTTAATCAATTTGCTGTCCTTAAGCCCGCGAAGGTGGGCTTGGTTTGTTTAGCTGCGACTTCAGCCGTCGGAGTGTTAACGCTTGGCTTACCAACCCCAGCCCAAGCGGCAAACTCCAAAGACTTGCAGAAGTTACTGACGCTGAAAACTTGCCCTGGATGTGACCTAAAAGATGCCCAACTCAGGGGGATTAACCTCAGAAACGCCGACTTGAAGAATGCCCAGCTTGACGGTGCGGATTTAACGGCGGCTGACCTTTCGGGCGCTAAGCTAGAGGGTGCCCAGCTCAACGGTGCCAAACTAACTGCCGCTAATTTGGAAAAAGCGAACTTGAGACAGGCAAAATTGGCGGCGGCGAATAAGATTGTTGCTGATTTAACAGACGCTAAATTGCGGGGGGCAAACTTATATGCAGCGAACCTCACGGGCGCTAAGCTAGAGCGTGCCCAGCTAGCCCAAACTCAACTGAATTTTGCTCAGTTAGTCGGTGCAAATCTCGGACAAGCGAATTTGATCGAAGCGAATCTTTCGGGTGCCAATTTAGGCGGGGCAAACCTAAAAGATGCTCAGATGCAAATTGTTAACTTAGCCGGTGCCAATCTTACAGGTGCCAAGTTGAATAATGCACAGTTAGAGACTGCCAATATGGATAGTGTCAACTTGAGCAATGCTGATTTGAGTCAGGCTTCTTTGAATAATGCTGACTTGAATGGGGGAATTCTCACGGGTGCCAATCTGCAAAAAGGATCGCTGACAGCAGCGAATTTTCAAAGTGCTACGCTCACAAATGCCAATTTGACGGGTGCCAATTTGACGGGTGCTGGTTTCAATCGTGCCAATTTGACGGGTGCTAAATTCAACGATGCTGATTTAACCAATGCCAAATTGCCGCTTGCCAACCTCACCAACGCTAATTTAGCAGGTGCTAACCTCCAGGATGCTTATCTGGATAGTACCAATCTCAACGGTGCTAATCTCAGCGGTGTAAACTTGCGCGGGGCGAATTTGCGGTCTGCCAATTTAAGCGGTGCGTCGATGATGGGTACCAACCTAGAAAGTGCCAATCTGACGAATGCTATTTTGACAGGAGCCAATTTGAGTTACACCAATTTCAGCAGTGCCGATCTCCGGGGTGCCAATTTAGGAAATACTAATCTGAGTTATGCCAACTTGACTCAAACAGATTTGGGTCAAGCTAGCTTAGCGAATGCCAACCTGACGGGTGCCAACTGGAAGGATGCTAAGCTCAAAGGTGTCATTGGATTGAATGGATATTGAGCGATCGCATTCTATCCCCATTGACTCTTTTGTTCTGATTTTGTGCATTCTATAGCGCGATCGCGCATGGCTATCAAGAGGGTGTTTTGGCAGTTCAATCGATACTCATTTCCTCAGTTGGCTAGCCTCCCATGAAACCAGGAATCCTCGCTGTCGCCCTGTTGATGCCTATCTGCTTTGCAGTGCCGGTCAAAGCAGAGAATCCAGAACACGTTCAGAGATTATTAATTTATAAAGAATGCCAATTTTGTGACTTGAGCAATGTGAACTTAACTGGGTATGACCTCAGCGGTGCCAACTTGAAGGGTGCCAATCTACTCAATGCCAATCTCACCAGTGTCGTGCTAGCTGGAGCCGATCTTACAGCAGCCACCTTGGAAAATGCGAATTTGAATAATGCGGTTCTTAATGGCGCGAACCTCAGCGGTACGAAGATGCGGTTTGCGAACTTGCAGTATGCGAGTCTACAAGGAGTCAAAGCGAAGGAAGCATTTGACGTGACAGGTGCCGATCTCACCGGGACAATTATGCCTTCCGGTCTAGTTTACAAGCCGCTTGCTGAGACACAAAAGAAACCGGCACCTGAGACCGGGCAACCCCTCAACCAAGACCGCAGCGAACCAATAAACCCGTAAAATCAATAAGCTTTTTAGTATAATACCCACACAGTAGAGAGGGGAACCAGCTCCAAAGCCCTAATAGGAGTTGGAACAAATGTGATAGTATCCCTTTGCTTTCCTGTTACACGCAGTCCTCTTCTGTCCCTGAATTTTGCCCCATGCAACTGCGAAATCCCCAGCGCCGGACAAAAATTGTCGCAACGATTGGCCCTGCTACCAGTAGCCCAGAGGTCTTACGCGCTTTAATTGAAGCGGGTGCGACGACCCTGCGCCTCAACTTTTCTCATGGAACTCATGAAGACCATCAGCGGAGCATTCGCTTGATCCGCCAGATGGCTTTTGAACTGAATCAGCCGGTGGGCATTTTGCAAGATTTGCAAGGCCCGAAAATTCGTTTGGGACGGTTTGAAACGGGGTCTATCGTCCTGAATAAGGGCGATCGCTTCATCTTAACCAGTCACCCTGTCCCAGGCACCCAAGAAATTAGCTCTGTCACCTACGAACCTCTAGCAGATGAAGTCCCATCTGGGGCAATGATTCTCTTAGATGATGGCAAAGTGGAAATGCGGGTGGAGCAGGTAGACCGCACGGCGCGGGAATTGCACTGTCGCGTCGTCGTCGGCGGCCCACTTTCTAATAACAAAGGAGTGAATTTCCCCGGCGTCTATCTGTCAATTAAGGCGTTAACTGACAAAGACCGTAAAGACTTGATGTTTGGTCTTGACCAAGGTGTTGACTGGGTAGCGCTGAGCTTTGTCCGCAACCCCCAGGATGTGCTGGAAATTAAAGAGCTGATTTCTAGTGCTGGTAAGCAAGTGCCGGTGGTTGTCAAGATTGAAAAGCACGAAGCCATCGACCAAATGGAAGCGATTCTCTCGCTCAGCGATGGTGTCATGGTAGCTCGTGGTGACTTGGGCGTTGAATTGCCTGCTGAGGATGTCCCCATTCTGCAAAAGCGGCTGATTGCCACGGCGAATCAACTGGGGATTCCAGTGATTACGGCAACTCAGATGTTGGACAGCATGGTGAACAATCCCCGTCCCACCCGTGCTGAAATTTCCGATGTCGCCAATGCGATTTTGGACGGAACCGACGCCGTGATGCTCTCCAACGAGACAGCGGTGGGTAAATACGCCGTGGAAGCGGTGGAGACAATGGCGCGGATTGCCGTGCGGATTGAGCAAGAACAAATCGCCCGTAACGTCCGGGGCACCACTCGCTCGATCACGAATGCGATTAGTCAGGCGGTTGGTCAAATTTCCGAGCAGCTAGGGGCAGCAGCGATTATGTCGTTGACTAAAAGCGGTGCCACTGCCCGAAATGTTTCTAAGTTTCGACCTTCAACGCCTGTTCTAGCAGTGACTCCCCATGTAGACGTGGCGCGGCAGTTGCAGATGGTGTGGGGCGTGAAGCCGCTTCTAGTGCTGGATTTGCCTTCTGCGGGTCAGACGTTCCAAGCGGCAATCAATGTGGCGCTGGAGAAACAGCTGCTGGCTGAAGGAGATTTGGTGGTAATGACTGCCGGGACGCTCCAAGGTATCTCTGGTTCAACCGACCTGATTAAAGTTGAGGTGGTGACATCCATTCTTGGAAAGGGAATTGGGATTGGTCAGGGATCGGTGAGCGGTCGAGCGCGAGTGGCTCGCACTGCCAGAGAGGTGGGCAATTTCAATCATGGGGAAATTTTGGTAGTACCGGGCACAAATGCCGATTATGTGGAAGCAATTCGCAAGGCATCTGGGATTATTACTGAGGATGAAAGCCTAACCAGTCATGCGGCGGTGATTGGCTTACGCCTTGGGGTGCCGGTCATTGTGGGCGTCAAGAAGGCGACGGAAATGATTCGGGATGGGGCGATTTTGACCCTAGATATGCAACGGGGTCTGGTTTACTCTGGGGCGATGGCAGGGACTTCTCAGACGACTCCGGCACTGCCAGTTTAAGTGCGATCGCGTCTGTTTATCTTTCATAAGCGATCGCGCTTTCCCCCAAACCTTCACAATGAGGTAAAGAAAGTAAGGATTTAATTTTTACTACACGAGACCACAAAAAACATAACCTCCAGCCCCCTTCGCATCTCTCTTCCTGCTCCTAATCGGAGCGGGAAGAAGAAATTTTTTATCTGGAAGGGATCTTTCTCCCCTTCCCTTGCAGGGGAGGGGTTGGGGGAGAGGTTCCTCATTCAGCATGGACACTCTCAACTTTTTCACCGACTATCTAATTGCTAGCCTGCGCCTCTCAGTACCATTAGCCTTTGCTGCCCTTGGTGGACTTTTTTCCGAACGATCGGGAGTGCTAAATATTGGACTAGAAGGAATGTTACTCTCCGGGGCATTTGCGAGTGCAGCAGGAGCATTTTTTACCGGCAACGTTTGGCTGGGAATGCTTTTAGCAATCGTCGTCGGGGGATTGGTCGGACTGCTTCATGCCTATCTGTGCGTTACCTTGCGCGTCGATCAATTAGTATCTGGACTTGCCATCAATCTTACAGCCGCAGGATTAACTTCTTTTTGGTCGCGTGTCTTATTTAATAGCGGTCAGGCGCAGCAACTACCAGGCATTCAAATCATCGGCATTCCCGGATTAAAGAATATTCCGATAATTGGGAATCTCCTCTTTAATCAAGACCCCTTAATTTACTTATTATTCCTGTTAGTTCCCCTGAGTACATACCTACTATTTCGTACAAGTTTAGGCTTATCTTTACGCGCCGTTGGAGAATATCCCCGTGCTGCGGATACTGCTGGCGTTTCTGTCACCAAGGTGCGCTATGTTGCAGTCACTCTCAGCGGCTGTCTTGCCGGTTTAGGAGGAGCTTATCTAACATTAGTTCACGTCAGATTCTTTGTAGAGGATATGAGTGCAGGAAGAGGTTTTATCGCCCTTGCCGCTTTGATTTTTGGCAGATGGCATCCCGTCAGCACGGCTTTAGCTTGCTTGTTATTCGGTGCTACAGAAGCTTTGCAACTGCGAATTCAAGCCTTTAATCTGAATATTCCCTATCAATTTTTAGTAATGTTGCCTTATATCATTGCGCTATTGGCGCTAGTGGGATTAGCTGGCAAATCAACCCCTCCCGCCGCCCTCGGTATTCCTTACATTCCTGAAAGTCGCGAACAATGAGTCGATATCAGTTAATTATTTTTGACTTTGATGGCACTTTAGCCATTACGCATCCAGCCATCATATCCTGCGTTATCAAAACATTCCAGACATTTAACATCGACCCGCCAGATGAAGAACAGATTCGCTCAGTCATTGGCGTTACGCTTGCCGAGGCTTTCCCGATTTTCCATCCAGCGATCGCGCCCGAAGAAATTCCTAGATGGATTCAAACTTACAGACACTTTTACCAAACAGAAGGTTTATTAAAAATCAATTTATTTTCGGGAGTGAAGCAAGTGATTCAAGCTGCATCCTCCGAGGGGTTGAACTTAGCAATTGTTAGCGTCAAACACACTAAGTTTTTAAAGCTTGCCGTAGAAAAGCTAAAAATTAATACTGACTTCGATCTGGTTATTGGCGATGACGGACAAACGCCAACCAAACCGGATGCAAGATTATTCCACTCAGTCATCCAGCCAATTTATCCAGACATCCAAAGTAACGAAGTTTTAGTATTTGGCGACAGTCATGTAGACTTAATGTTTGCTAAAAATGCTGGATTAGATGCTTGTTGGGCTACTTATGGCTATGGCGATCGCGCAAAATGTTTAGCACTCAACCCAACTTTTGTTGTTAACCAGATTTCCGAATTGATTTCAATCATCAAATCCTAAGTGCAAATCGCTACTTTGTCCCGTACAAGCGATCGCCTGCATCCCCAAGTCCTGGGACAATATAACCGTGTTCATCTAATTTTTCGTCAATTGCAGCCGTATAAATAGGCACGTCCGGGTGTTCGCGGCGTAAGTGTGCAATCCCCTCTGGTGCTGCCAGCAAGCACAAAAACTTGATTGACATCGGGCTAACTTCCTTAATTCTGTCAATTGCCGCGACGGCTGAATTTCCGGTTGCCAACATGGGATCGACAACCAAAATATCTCGCTGTTCAATATCATTCGGAACCTTGAAATAATACTCAATCGCTACATGAGTAGTCGGGTCGCGATATAAACCAATATGCCCGACTCTTGCGGAAGGAATCAGTTCCAAAATTCCATCTAAAATCCCCTGTCCTGCCCGCATAATTGAGACAATTACCATCTTCTTTTCAGCAGCCAGCATCGGTGCCAACATCGGGGCAATAGGCGTCTTAATTTCTTCATATTTTAGCGGTAAATCTCGCGTCACCTCGTAAGCTAACAACATTCCGATTTCTTTGAGGAGATTGCGAAATTTTCCTGTGCTAGTTTCCGTTTTCCGCATCAGGGTTAATTTATGTTGGATCAAGGGATGTTCGATTACAGTGACTTCAGCATTCATTAATAAATTCCTCTCGAAAGATGCACAAAGACAAAGCCTACCTACGCAGGCTTAAAAAATAAGCAAAAATTCCTTTTCACTTGAGTGCAATATATAAAAGAACCTCACCCCCAACCCCTCTCCGTGAACGGAGAGGGGGGAATATTTAACCCCTCTCCGTTTACAAGCAGGAGGGAATATTTAACCCCTCCCTGTTTACGGGGAGGGGCAGGGGTGGGGTTAAACCATACTGCATCCAATAGAGAATTGCTATATTCACCAGGTAATTTCTATTAAAACACGGTTCCATCACTCGCAATTTTAATTGGAGGAACGCCGCCTTCTCGTAATTGTGCGGCAATTTTTCTCCCCGCACTCCAAGTTCCTCCTTGTAAAACTTTTACTAGGGGTAATTCATCAGCAGTCATATTCAGCTTTTGTCGAATCGTTGCCGCAATTTTATCTAACAAACTAACCGTTAAAGCCCTCCATTCTACAATTACCTCAGAACCTACTGGATGACGTTCCTGCAAAACTGCTGAATCTTTGACTTGTAACAATCCAGTATCTAGACATAAACCGCCATTACGATATTCGGGCAAACCTGTAAGTTCCTCTAGTCCAGTGATTTTTAAATCGAGTTCCTGAAGGGGTTCTAAAAGAGAATAAGTTAACCACTGGGAGAGTTTGTGAAACGGCACATAATTGTCGCTTTTCTTATCTCCCGATAAAGCTGAATGAATCCACACATCGCCTAAGTTTACCCCAGCGATCGCAAGTCTCCCCGACCAAATTTCCCCTAACCCCTCCAAAACCGCACTCAACACCTTACTCGCAGCCAGTTGTCCATGATTGCTGCTATCCCACAAATAATTGACTAGATTGCCAAGACGCGGGCTTTCGGTGCCAAAAAACTTAGGATTTTGAGCGAGGACTTGTCCCAAACGCTGTAGCAGCTGAACGCGCCCTTCCACCCCAACCAGCGGATTTTTTTCACTAACTTGGAAACCTTGCACTAAAGCGTCTTCTGTTAACTGTAGGAGTCCATCGGCATCTACCTGTAATGGTGATTTCGAGTGACTAGAGAAAGCACCTTGGAAAAACATTCGGAAGCTAGCCACGGCTAAGCCTTCCGAACGCCGAAACACTTGTCCCGTTTCTGGTTCGCAATACTGCCAATGAGTGCCCGCGCCTGCATCCAGTAAAACGCTAACAATCGCTAAATCAAACTTAACTTTCGCTTTTTCTAATCCAGTCAGTCTCGTTAAAGCTTGTTCAAGTTCCAAAAGACGAGGCACATTTCCAACTTCAAAATGTCGCCAGCGACTGTGAAAAGGAATATCGAGATCGGGATAATCATCGCGCATCACCCCGATAACGTAATCAGCGCATTTGTCTAACTGCGTTAAATCAACTCGAAAGTAACGCAGTTTGTCTTCACAGCCTAAAAGAAAGAGGCGATCGCATCTTTCCCGAATTGCCGCCGGACTCCTCAAATATGCGATCGCTTCCCGTTCAGAATTGTTCATAAACAATAAAAACGCAAAGATTAACTTTGCGTACCTTTGCGTAAACCTTTGCGTACCTTTGCGTTAAAAAACCTAATCCCCTAAACCCCGTCCCTTAATTTCTGCCAGAGTTGTCGCAGTGGGCACCTCTCCCGGCGTGTAGTAACCAGCGGCTTGCTTGGCAGCAATTTCCACCCACGCATCTTCTGGAATCCAATCATCGGGAATCGGGATGCGTTCGATTACCTCGATACCAGAATTTGTAATCGCGTTGTATTTCATATCACTCATCGACACCAAGCGGTCAATTCGCGTAATTCCTAGCCAATGCAACACATCCGGCATCAGTTCTTGAAACCGCATATCTTGAAGTCCCGCCACGCATTCAGTCCGGGCAAAATAGGCATCTGCGCGATCGCCTCCTTCCTGACGCTTCCGGGCATTGTAAACTAAAAATTTAGTTACTTCGCCTAAGGCACGACCTTCTTTGCGGAAATAGACAATCACCCCTGCGCCGCCTGCTTGTGCCGTCTGGACGCAGACTTCAATGCCATGCACCAGATAAGGGCGACAAGTGCAAATATCGGAACCAAACACATCTGAACCGTTGCATTCGTCATGTACCCGCACGGCAAGCAGTCGGTTGGGATCTGTAATTGCGGCGACATCGCCAATCAGATAAATCGTCGTGCCGCCAATCGGTGGTAAGAATACGTGTAAATCTGGGCGCGTTACCAATTCTGGAAACATCCCGCCTGTTTGCTGGAAGAGAATGCGACGTAAATCGCTTTCTTCAATGTTGAGTCGCTTGGCAATCCCTGGTAAATACCAGACTGGATCGATTGCGACCTTTGTGACGACTAAATTACCGTTATTTTTGATAATTTGACCGTCAACTTGCAAGCGCCCTTTTGCCACAGAATCTTGCAATTCCGGCATATTAATATGAGCTTTGGTGACAGCAATGGTGGGACGAATATCGTACCCCTCTTCATAAAATGAAGGGAAAACTTCACCCACAATTGCTCCAAATGGATCGAGTGAGACAATTTTGTTCGCATCTGCCCAACTGGGATATGGCCCAATGTGGACAACCGGAGAGGTATTGGTTAAATCGGCGCGGTGATTTGCCTGGAGTGCGCCAGATGCGATCGCAAGTGCCCGATAAACGGCATAAGATCCCGAATGCGTGCCAATTGCATTCCGTTGATTTGGGTTCGCTAATGTCCCAATAATGGGTCCTCGTTTAATCGGATCGCTTTCTCCCCAATGAACGGAAACGGATTTTTTACCCGCTTTACCGGGATGGGATGTTAAAACAATATGCTTATGCGAAGATACTTTTTTTGGGTTTTCCATAAATAGCTCACAAGATGCACTCAAGATGTCGTCTAGGGCAATCTACGCAGGGAATTGGAAATAAGCTCTCATCATAGCAAGGGGATTTTGGCTCTCGGAGTATCCTGCACAGCCAAATCTGTTTGTGGTTGCTACCCTTTCATTTAGTATTATTTGCTACAAACTTATACAATTTCCAGATTTTTAAATTAACTTAATAGAAATCTAATCCTATCGCTATACTCCTATGAATTCATCCATACAAACGTTTGTGCTTAACTTTTTTCTCCTGAGGTTTTTAGAGGATTTTCAGCGCTAGTTAGGCTTTATGAGTAAGCTCGATCGGCGCGATCGCGGCAGACGATCCCCGCACTACAATACAACGCCCATATAGAGAAAACGCGCTTAACCGAGAATCCTTATATTGTCAAGAATATTCACGAAAAAACCGCTAGAGAAAACTCCCCAGCGGTTGCGGCTTGGCTTTATTGATAATACAAACTTTACCGAGCATCAAAAAAGCGCAAAGGACCATAACCTAAAAATTGCTTTTCGGGTTTATCGCCTGTAGGAAACGCTGACACGCCAAAGTTATATATCCCAGAAACACTAGGATTTTCAAAGGGTCCAATGGCAACCGTTACAGTTTGACCGGGTTGAATTGGGGGATCGAATACTAGGTCAACTTCCTGAGTTTTTTTGTCAACTTTTACTTCGCCCAACTTACAATTCTCTTTGGGTTTCTCATTGAGAAACGCTTTAGTTCTGGCAGAATCGAATTCAACTAAATTGCCACCATTTTGACGAATTGTTACTCGATTTAAAGATTGAGACGCCGTTTTTGGTAAGTTAAAAGTGAAGTAATAGCTTGCGCCTCTGAACCGGACGCTGGCTTGACTCGTTCTGGTATTACTTAATTGAAAAGGAACACCAAAAGAACTTCTGCCGTTTGAGAATTGAATCGCCTGCGCTGATGGATTGTTTACTCCAGAAGCGCCGACGCCAAAGGTAAGAGTGCCTGCAATTAATGCCAGAGACAATTGCTTAAGACGCTTCATTGTTATGACCTCCTAGGGGTGCGAGTGTCTGGTAGATGCGATTCAGGAACTTGGAAAGCTGTTCTAAAGGGAGAGCCATTTACGGCAAAGCGATCGCGTATATCATCTTCAACAATTATTCATGAAAATGATAAGCAACAATGCTACCTAAGAAGGATGCTTTATCTTTCTTACCTTTTTTATAGCAAAGAATTTTAAAAGTAGCTCCGCCTTGAACATATAATTTTAAACCTTCATTTAAGATTTGAGCGATCGCTCCTAATAATTCCCTTCAGATTTGTGCAGTTCTCATTCGCCGCTTCTAAGTTTACAGAATGTCAATAACTGCATCAAATCAGCTGAAAATCGGAAAATAATAGATAAAATCAAGCTACAGATTAATTTTTAAAGCGCGGTTGAGCAAAGCTGAGAACAACCGAGTTTTAACCTAACTACAAAAGATTTTGAAAAACTAGGGAGTTTTTCACAGGTTGTCTTTGCCGACTCAGCGCTTTCACCAGCGTGTATACAGGTGTGCGGAGGAACTATGTTTAAGCTATTCCGGGCTTTAGGACTTGGTATAGGCATCTGGGGTGTCGCTTTGCTATTGTGCAATCGTGCCGTTGCTATAGAAGCGATCGCCACAGAAATTGCCAATACCGAACCTAATACCACTTCCTTAGAAACAATTGCCTTATTTACCCCAGAAACCCAGGAGTCACCAGGAGCAAACAGCACCGAGCTTTCACCAATAGATATCAGCATAGATGTCAGTTCAGTTGCCGTTCTATCTGAGCCGACTCCTGCCGATCTCAATCCAAATTTACCGGAAGCGCCAGTTATTGAATCAGTTATTGAAACAGAGTTAAGCGAAAAAGCGACAACAATAGCGCAAACCCCTGACGACTTGGAGCCAACCAGCCTAGATGAGCTAGAAGCTGACTCGATGGAGCAAGTCACTTCCGTCACTCAACTTTCCGATGTGCAGCCGACAGACTGGGCATTCCAGGCGCTGGAATCCCTAGTCGAGCGCTATGGTTGCATTGCAGGTTATCCCGACAGCACCTTTAGAGGCAACCGCGCACTCAGTCGCTATGAATTTGCCGCCGGGTTAAATGCCTGTCTCAATCGAATCAATCAACTCATTCAAACCTCAACTGGCGAACTTGCCAGCCAAGAAGATTTAGCGACGCTGCAACGATTACAAACCGAATTTGCACCAGAACTCGCAACCTTGTTAACTCGTGTAAGTAACTTAGAGGCATCCGTTACTCAGTTAGAAGAACAACGCTTTTCCACGACAACCAGACTTCGGGGAGAAATCCTGTTTGCCGTCAGTGGAGTGGGTGGCGGCGAAATCAACAACCAGGATGTCGATGCCAACGTTGTCTTCAGCAACCGAGTTGAATTGAATTTTGATACCAGTTTCTCTGGTCAAGACTTGTTGAGAACCCGATTAGCGGCTCAAAATACGCCTAACTTTGCAGAAGTCACGGGAACCAACTTTGCCAAACTCTCATTCACCGGAAACAACGAGAATGACATTCAACTCGGCGCACTGTTCTATCGGTATCCGGTGACAGAACAAGCGATCGTTTACTTTGGACTGATCGGGATTGGCTTTGGTGATTTTACGCCTACCCTCAATCCCTATGTCAACAATTCTCTTCTTGCTGCCGTTTCTAACTTTGCTGGAGAATCGCAGCTATTTGGCCTGAATGGAGGCACGGGGTTTGGTTTAGAATATCGCATTAGTCGAGCGGTGCGGCTGTCTTTGGGATATCTCGCATCGAACACCAATCAAGCGGAAACGGGTCTATTTGGGGGTCGTTACGGCGCGATCGCTCAAGTCACTCTATACCCCACAGACAGCCTGAGTGTGGGTTTAACTTATATTCATTCCTACAACATCGTCACTGGCAAAGGCAGTCGTAACGCCGAAGACCCTTTTAATGGTGCGAATCTTTCTACCAATGCTTATGGATTACAAGCCTCTTATCAAGTCTCTCCTAACTTCAACATTTCTGGCTGGACGGGGTTAATTAATGCTCGTGCCGAATCCGAACCGAATAAAGGTAGCGATGCCAAAATCTTTACGTGGGCTTTAAGCTTTGCTTTACCCGATGTCGGTGGACTCGGTAATCTGCTCGGATTCGTGATTGGTCAACCGCCTAAAGCGATTGAAAATGATGTTGTTGGGCGCGAAGATCCCGATACCTCCTTACATTTAGAAGCCTTTTACCGCTATCAAATCACTGATAATATTGCGATTACCCCAGGATTTTTTGTAGTCACAAATCCCGAACACAATGCTAACAACGATCTAATTTATGTCGGCACCGTCCGCACCAGTTTTGTGTTTTAAGAAAGTGTTTTAATCCTGTTACCATTCTGAGCATTACCGAAACGCGATCGCTTGTTAGCGTAGCGGTGCATAGCACAGGCAAGCTCTGTAGAGTCTTCGCAGATGTAGGGGCATAGCAAAGAGTCAGGGAAACAATCCCCTGGCTCTTTGACCGAGTCAAACAAAAATTTTTTCTGATTGCAAAATGAACCTTTACGGGTTCCTAACGCCCAACCGCAAGCGGTTGCCGTCTAAAAACAGCATCCCCCGTCTGCACATCAAACCAGTGGATATTCTGAAGTGGCAATGCCAGTGTTATATCTTCGCCACTCCAGCGCCGATCCGTCGGTAACAAGGTACGAATTGTCGTGGGTTCGCCAGCAGAACCCTCAACCCGTACGCTTACTAAGTTGTTCATCCCCAAGTTTTCTACCAAAAACACCCGACCCCGAACGGTGTTTCTATCTTCAGGTTGTGCAATGCGAACATTTTCCGGACGAATCCCCAACACAATCTGCGGCGGCACGGTTGGAACTTCCGGCAGCGGGATTCTAAAATTACCTAGCATGGCGGAATTTCCCTGGCAAGGCAGCGTTAACAAATTCATTTGGGGACTGCCCACAAACCCAGCCACAAATAGATTTGCCGGATTATTATAAATACGTTCGGGGGGGTCAAGTTGCTGCACATCGCCCTTGTTGAGAACAGCCACTTTGCTAGAAAGCGTCATCGCTTCTGTCTGGTCGTGGGTGACGTAAACAACTGGAACGTGTTGAGATTCAAATAATTGCTTAATTTCAGCCCTGACGTTTTCCCGCAACAGCGCATCCAAGTTACTTAGGGGTTCATCTAATAAAAAGACATGAGGACGGCGTACCAAAGCCCGTGCTAGAGCGACCCGCTGCCGTTGTCCGCCAGACATTTGACCCGGTTTGCGGCTCATTAATTCGTCTAATCCCAATACTCTTGAAGCTTCTGCCACCCGTTGTTTAATTTCTTCCGGGGGTGTTTTTTGCAGTTTGAGACCAGAACCGATATTCTCGTAAACCGTCATGTGAGGATAAAGGGCATAGCTTTGAAATACCATTGCAATGTCGCGATCGCCCGGTCGCAAGTTTGTAACATCTTTATCCCCGATGGAGACCCGACCGCGCGTGGGTTCCTCTAGACCTGCAATCAACCGCAGAATGGTAGATTTACCGCATCCAGAAGGTCCAAGTAACGTGAGAAACTCACCATCTTCTACGCTCAAGCTAACGTCTTTGACCGGGATGACTTTCGGATTATAGGTTTTATTTAAGTTTCGGAGTTCGAGTCTAGCCATGATTTTAAACAGGTTGAAGGTTGAAAGTTGCAGAAAGTTGAAGGTTGAAAGTTTTTTTACCTCGGTTTCTGGCTCAGCCTGAATCAAAGGGATGATTTTTAAAGTTTGAGTGATTCATTCATCACTCAAAACTCAAAATTCATCCCTTTATCCTTTAACAGCACCCGCTGTTAAACCTTGGACAATCTTGCGCTGGAAGAACAACACCAGTAAAACTAGGGGCAAAGTTCCCAAGACCGTTGCCGCAGCAATTGGCCCGTATGGAATTTCAAATAGGGACGCACCGCCTAATTGAGCCGCCCCAACCGGAATCGTCTTCATATCTTCACGAGTAATAAAGGTGAGGGCGAAGATAAACTCGTTCCAAGCAAAAATAAAGGTGAGAATCCCAGTCGTGACCAAAGCCGGAACCGTCATCGGCAGTAAGATTTGCGTCAGCATTTGGAAAGTATTATAGCCATCAACTTTAGCGGCATCTTCCAAATCTTTTGGCAATTGCTCGAAAAAGCTTCGCAGCACTAAAATCGTCAACGGTAAATTGATAGCGGTATAAGGAATTATCAGCGCCAAATAGTTGTTACCCAAGCGAAATGCCTGGACAATTTCTAACAGTCCCAAGAACAACAAAATTCCAGGGAATAAAGTAATGATGAGGACACCGGCGAGGATAACTTTGCCGCCCCGAAGATGCAATCGTGCCAGAGCGTAAGCAGCGGGTGCCCCAATCGCTAAAGCCAGAGCAGTGGAAGTAATCGAGACGAAGGCACTATTTAAGATGTAGCGCCAAAATGGACGACGAACGAATAACTCAATGTAGTGAGCAAGGGTGTATCGAGTGGGAAAATAGACCGTGGGAACGGCGGCAATATCCTCATTGACTTTGAATGAAGTCAGCAGTTGCCATAAAACTGGCGCTAGGCAGAAGATTACTACCAGGGCAACTGCCAGGGGCATTAAGATTTTTTTCCAGGAAAACTTTTTCCCCTTGGTTGGGGTTGGAGCGGTTGGGCGTTCTTGGGGAATGACAGTCATAACTTAAGCGGCTCCTGAAGTTTTGGCACGAGAGCGACTGAGCAAGAAACTAGCGATCGCTACCGCTACAATCAGCAACGTAAAGGTCACTACCACCAGCGCCGCACCATAACCAAAGTCTAAGTAGCGCATCACGGTGGAGTAGATGTACAGCGAGACCACTTCCGTCGAACCTCCAGGCCCGCCACCCGTCATCACCGCAATCAAGTCGAAAATCCCGAAAGATTGGGCAAATCGAAATAGCAGTGCAATTAAGATTTGCGGCATCAGCAACGGTAGCGTAATTCTAGTGAAGTTTTGCCAAGGGGTTGCTCCATCAATCGAATGGGCTTCGTAAAGGTCAGGCGAAATCGACTGTAACCCAGCCAAGAGCAGAATGCTGATAAACGGCGTGGTTTTCCAAACATCGGCAAAGATCACCGCCATCAATGCCAGGGTTGGATCTCCCAGCCAGTTAATCCCACCTTCAATTAGACCGACTCGTCTGAGGATGTCGTTGACAACGCCAAACTGGTCGTTAAAAATCCAACCCCAGGCAAGACCAATCAGAGCAGTTGGTAATGCCCACGGTAAGATAGCCGTCGTTCGTACCAAGCTTCTTCCCCGAAATTTCTGAGTCAGAACCAGAGCGATTCCCAGCCCTAGCAATAGCTCGATGATAACGGCTGAGGTAGTGAAGACTGTTGTTGTCCAGAAACTCTGCCAGAAACGACCATCCCCCGCCATCCGCCCGTAATTATCCAGACCCGCGAAGACAGGTTGCAACTCGGTTCCTAGGTTCTTCGTAAACAAACTCAACCAGAATGCCCGGACAATCGGGTAGCCATAGACCAATAACAGGACAAGCAAGGCAGGCAGTAGTAAGATCCAGCCCGTGCGTTGTTCCCGACCTCGAATTGTATTCAGGTTCATCATGAAGTCAAAGGTAAAAATTCAAAAGACTAACTCTTAAAAAAGTCAAAAGTCCAAGGTGCAAAGGCAAAAGAAACCGCAAATGATGCAATTGTTTTGATTTACTTTTGCCTTTTACAGGGTTGCCTGGTTATGCCGACGGTTTCGCTTGACCCGCGTTGAGGAGTCGGCGCGTTTCATTGGCGGCAGATTGCATTGCTTTTTCCGGACTCGTCCGGTTGGTTAGTGCGGCACTGAGGTAGCGTTGCAAAATATCAGAGGCTTGGGCATATTGTGCAATCGGCGGACGTAAGACGGCTCTTTGCACTACCTCTAAAATCTGCGGGAAGTGGGGGTATTTAGCGACAATCTGTGGGTCTGTAAATAATTCCCGGCGGCTGGGCAGATAGCCTTCTTGCAAAATGAATCGCCGCTGTGTTTCTTCACTGGTAAAGTATTGAATCGCTTTCCAGGCTTCCTCTGGATGTCGAGAGGATTTAGAAATTCCAAAACCCCACCCGCCTAGGCAAGCCGCCCCTTTTTGACCGGGGACGTGAACCATCGGTTTAATCCCGATTTTTCCCTTGATTGGCGAAGTCTCTTCATTCGCTAAGGGCCAGACATAAGGCCAACTTCTTAAAAACGCTGCCTGACCGTTTTGGAAGAAGCGTCGGGTATCTTCTTCGTGATAGGTTGTCACCCCAGGCGGAGCAACACCCTCCTGAACGGTGCCGCGCAAAAACTCGATGGCTCTTAAGGCTTCCGGTCGATCTAACCCAACTTCTAACGTGTCGGGATTCACCCAGAAGCCACCAGCGCCTTCGAGAACCTCCATAAACATTGCCACCGCTCCTTCGTATTGGCGACCTTGCCAGAGGTAGCCCCATGTTACCTTTCCTGTCTTCTGCAAGGTTTTGGAAGCTGCCATTAAATCTTGAAAAGTTTCTGGCGGCTGCAATCCGGCTTCTGCTAGCAAGTCTTTCCGGTAGTAGAGCATCCCCGCATCAGAACGAATTGGCAGTCGGTACAGCTTGCCTTCGTAACGTCCCCCTTCGACATCATTGGGTGAAAATGCTGCCAATTCGTCTTGGGAAATCCGGTTGCTGAGGTCTAGCAGCCAACCCGCCGCCGCAAATTTTGGCGTCCAGATGATATCCATGACCACTAGGTCATAAGGAGATTCTCCCAAGATGAAAGCAGAGGTATAGAGGTCTTCAACCAAGTTTGTAGCGTTAGGACCTTCAACGATGTTGATGCGAATGCCTGGATTCTCTGCCTCGAAGTCTTTGATCATCCGCTGCAAGGGTGGGGCATCTGGGGCAGGCAGCAACAGGTTGAGCGTGACTGGCTGCTGAGCCATCACGAACCAGCTAAACAATACGATGCCCAAGAAAAGAAGAATAGATATCCCAAAGCGACGCAAAGAGCGGAGGTTTGGTAGGAATTTTCGCAGTTTGTTTACCGATTGGCGATATAACATTGTTGCTTTATCGAGCAAAGGTTTAATAGTTGATTGGGAAACAAATAAAGACAATTAAATTTTCTCAACCGGCTTATTTGATGGCTAGCTTACTCACTTTGCTTAAAATTGCTTAATACTCTGATAAGAAGCCCGAAAAAAATAGCTCGTGCTACAGACATTTCAGCTTGTCATCAATGCAGATGATTCCTTTGAAAAAGGCAAAGTTTGCAGAAACGTATCCTAGGCTGAACTGAGATCGTCTCTGGTTCTGCTAGGAGTACAAACTGTTTATTTCCGATAGATAAAAATGCTTTGATATCAGTAAATTAATTTCTTATTAATGAGAGATCAACCTTCCAAAGAAATAGCAAGCTATAAACAAAAAACTTTCCTGGGGGGTTTGAGTTGCAGACCTAAAAGTGGTAAAATCCTCGTTAATATAAGATTAAGTTTTATTAAATTTAAAAAAAGTTTGATTAACCTTGGAAGGGTTAAGACTAGCGATCGCTATGAAAAACTCTAAGGGTTAAGACTAGCGATCGCTACGAAAAACTACCCAATTGTGCAAACCACAATTTCGATTGATATTCATCTATTAGAATTAGCAGTTATCGGTTTGAAGTGCTTGCCGCCAGCTTTGCAACCACATTCGCCAATTCATCTGGCTCAACTGGCTTCGCCAAATGCATCTGAAAGCCTGCCGAGAGAGCCTGCGTGCGGTCTTCTTCCCTCGCATAGGCAGTCAGCGCGATCGCCGGAGTCTCTCCTCCTTGGCTGGCATCCAGTTTCCGCACTTTCCCAAGCAAAGAATAGCCATCCTCGTCGGGCATCCCAATGTCACTCACCAGAACATCCGGTCTGACTTGAGGGATTCGCTCAAATGCTTCTTGTGCCGATGCCGCTGCGATCGCTTCAGCGCCATATTGTTCCAGCATGAAGGTCAGAAATTCCCGCGTGTCAGTATCATCGTCCACAACCAGTACTCGCACGCCATCGAGTAAAGCGCTGCCGACGGAGGATTCAGAACCCAATAAAACATCTTCTTCCATTGTTAGTTTTTTCGCCTCACTCTTGATAAGTGGCAATATTACTGTGAAAGTTGCTCCCTGTCCTTCGCCCGGACTTTCTGCGTAGACAGTCCCACCGTGCAGTTCTACTAAATGATGCACGATTGCCAAACCGAGTCCCAGTCCACCGTGCTTCCGAGTCGTTGAGCCATCCGCTTGTCGGAAGTAATCAAAGACATGGGGCAAAAAGTCAGCACGGATACCCTTTCCGGTGTCAAGGACTTGAATTTGGGCATAGTTGCGATTAGTCCTGAGTCCTTCATTTGTCATGAGTTCGCGTTCGTTGGCGAATGACTTTTGACCGCTGACCATTGACAGTCTTATCTCAACACGACCGCCTTCCGGCGTAAACTTAATCGCGTTTGAGAGCAAATTCCAAACAACTTGTTGTATGCGGCTGGAATCCCCCGAAACCAGCCCTACAGATGGATCGAGGAAAGACTGAAGCTGAATCGATTTCGCGTCAGCCGCCAGACGCACCGTGTCGATAGCTGCCTCAAGGGTAGAGACTAGGTTGATTGGGGAGATATTTAGACCGACTTTTCCGCGGATGATCCGCGAGACATCCAGCAAATCATCAATGAGCTGTGTCTGTAACTTAGCATTGCGCTCGATAGTTTCAATCGCACGAGTGGTGGTAGCTTGGTCAAACTTGCGGGTGCGGAGTAGTTGCGTCCAACCGAGGATTGGGTTGAGCGGCGATCGCAACTCGTGAGAAAGTATCGCCAAGAACTCATCTTTCATGCGATTCGCTTGCTGAGATTCTTGGTAAAGCTGTGCATTGTCAATCGCCGCCGATGCCATCTGAGCCATTTGTACCAGGATGGCTTCATCCTCTTCGGTGAATTCCCCGTCGTATTTGTCGGAAAGCTGAATTAAACCGATATTTTTTCCATTCCGACCAATCAGCGGTACAGCCAGCCAACCCCGCATCGGTGGGTGCTGGTCAGCCGCCTTCCCAAAACCTCGCCAAGCTGGATGTGCTTCTAGTTCGGCTTGCGTCATCCGCATCGGGCGCTTCATGCTACAGACCAGTGCATAGATGCCAGAACCATCGGTTGTTTCACTGTAATCTCGCCACTGCGCGTACTTATCTGACAGAGAAACTGAGTTAATCGCCTGTTCCCAGTTCTCGCCTACCGTGATGCTAGTGACTGACTGATGTGTCCCGATAATTTCGCGGGACTGTGCGGTAATCAGCGATAGCATTTCGTCGAGAGATAGGGTTGAGTTGATGGAAACGGATGCCTCTGCGAGGCGTTGCAAACGGCTGGTATATTGCCGTTGACGGGTCAACATTTGAGCGCGTTCTAAAGCGATCGCTACCTGATCGCAAACAACCTTCATCAATTCAATTTCATCCGTCTCGAAACGGATGCGGTTGCGGGTGCCAAAAGAAAGGGTTCCCATGAGCTGACCGTGGGCGAGTAACGGGTGACAAGTATAAGCTGTCATTCCCAGCGATCGCGCCATTTCTATTTTCGGGTCTGTGGATTGCTGAACGTTCTCTGCGACGAAGTGGTGACGCTCTAAAGCGACACGTCCACACACAGTTTCACCCAAATCCAACCACTCTCTTTCTTGGGAAACTTGCTCGGAAACTCCACCACAACAGTTTAAATGCAGAAGTTGTTTTTCCCGATCGACCAAGTAGTTGAAATAAACTTCAAGTCCTAAATGAGAAGAAAGTTCTTGAAATAGGTTTTCGATCAGTTCTTGCGGTCGATCGTTCAACAGTAACTTGCTTGCCGTTTCCGATAGAAGCTTGAGCCGCTCATGGCTTTTGTGTAGGTCTTGTTCCGCAGCTTTGCGATCGCTGCGTTCCTGGCTTTCTCGCAAAGCTCGCATGACTGATGGCACCAGTCGCTCTAGCCGTTGCTTCACCACGTAGTCTGTCGCACCGTTTTTCAGAGTGTCAATCGCCAATTCCTCGCCAATCGTCGCCGAGACAAAAATAAATGGCACATCGCGGCAAAGGGAGCGAGCAATTTTCAGCGCTGAGATGCCATCAAACGACGGCAGTGAGTAATCTGAGAGAATCAAGTCAAAAGAGCCTGTTTCTAGTGCTGTAACAAAGTCAGTGCGCGTCTCTACTTGCACCAACTCGCAGTCAATCCCACCATTGCTTAAATTCGCATAGATGAGTTCTGTATCTAGCAGACTGTCTTCGAGTAGGAGGATACGCAGTACTTTCACAGGACTCAAACCTTTTTTTGATTATTCAGCGCAACCGTGGAAATCAACATTACTGCTTAAAGCTGAAAACTGAAAATGAAAGTTTTGATTTTGAGTGATTAGATTTTTTTTGATTTCAAATTTAAAACTCATAATTTAAAAATTTTTCGTTTATAATCCCTTGTTTTCATGAATAAACTCCATCATGAATGCTTAATTTCTTCTACCTGCTTAGACAGTACAGGCAATGGGTAAAGAACCAGGTGGTGGCTGATTGACGACTGCCCAAAAAAGCCCGATTTCCTTGATTGCGTTCACAAATTCATGAAAATCAACTGGCTTCACAACATAAGCATTCACCCCTAAATCGTAACTCCTAATCAGATCTTGCTCTTCCCGTGAAGAAGTCAGCATGACGATTGGGATTACTTTCATCGTAGGGTCAGACTTCAACTGTGCTAGCACTTCCAGCCCATCCACTTTGGGTAATTTTAGATCTAGCAGTACCACGACCGGATTCCCTTCAATCCGCAGCTTAAAAATCCCCCGTCGATAGAGATAATCTAGCGCTTCTTCCCCGTCGCGCACGACCACCACTTCATTCGCTAGATGGTTTTCCTCTAGCGCTGCGAGTGTTAACTCAACATCGTTGGGACTATCTTCAACTAGCAAAATTCGTTTCAATTCTTTCATTCATCCCCCTGTATCAATTAAAAATTAAAAAATTTATTCTTCTTAATTTTTAATTTTGCATTTTTAATTTTCATGTTTTTCCTGCCAATTTTGGCAATGAGAAGTAGAAAGTTGCTCCACCCTCTACCGCACCCTCTGCCCAGGTTCGACCGCCATGACGATGGATAATTCGCTGGACGTTCGCCAATCCAATGCCAGTCCCCTCGAACTCTTGTTGGCTGTGCAGGCGCTGAAATACGCCAAAAAGTTTGTGTACGTACTGCATATCGAATCCTACGCCATTATCACGAATAAAAAAGACAACCTCAGACTCATTGTCAGTGCTGCCAATTTCTATTTCGGCATGGGTGCGTGTCTGCGTGTACTTAATAGCATTCGCCATCAGATTCTGGAGTACCAGCCGGAACATGGAAGGGTCGCCTTGGACTTCAGGTAAGTTTTCAAGTTGCCAAGTTACCGCCCGGTTATTGATTTCCGGCTCTAGATCGCGTTGGACTTCTCGAACCAGCCGATCCATATTAATCGATGCATAGCGCATCTCAGTGCGCCCCATGCGGGAAAAGGCGAGCAGTTCATCGACGAGAACTCCGGCTTGTTTAGTGGTCTGGGCAATCGTTTTGAGATAACGCAGACTGGTTTCATCGAGGGTTGTTGACCCTAGCCGTTTTAGGAGCAAGTCCACGAAACCGCTAATATGGCGAAGTGGTGCCCGCAAGTCATGGGAAACCGAGTAGGAGAAAGATTCAAGTTCTTTATTAGCAGCTTCTAGTTGAGCAGTCCGTTCTTGGACCCGTTTTTCTAACTTTTCATTGAGTTGTCGAATCGATGCTTCAGCTTCTTTGCGATCGCTAATGTCGATACACGAGCCGATATAACCCAGAAAACTGCCATCCGGTGTAAATCGGGGAATCCCAATCTCTAGAAGCCATCGGTACTCCCCATCAAAGCGTCTGAGACGATATTCCATTTTGAAATCTTGACGAGCATCAAAGGCATTTACATAAGTATCTAAAAACTGGAGATCGTCGGGATGGACTCCTTCTATCCAACCGTTGCCCATCTCTTGTTCCAAAGTCCTGCCAGTAAAGTTTAGCCAAGGTTTATTGAAGTAGTAATAGAGCTTGTCTAAACCAGACATCCAAATCAAGACGGGAGCCGTATCTGCCATTAGGCGAAAGCGTTCCTCACTTTCGATTAATGCGGCTTCAGCGTGCTTGCGATCGCTAATATTGCGGAAGTATAGCGATAGTCCTCCGGTTTCCGTAGGGTAAGCGCGGACGACAAACCAAGCGTCGAATGGTGGGTAATAGTCTTCCAGTTCCAGAGGCACTTGCTCGGCAATTACCCGCCGGTACATCTGATCGAAGCGGGTGTTGACAACTTCTGGCAACTCTTCCCAGAAGTTCTTGCCCAGAAGTTCTTCCGGGGAACGACCCAAAGTTCTGGCTCCCTCGCGGTTGACGTAGGTGAAACGCCACTCGCGGTCGAAGGCGAGAAAGCCGTCGGTGATGCTTTCGAGAATATTGGAGACTTGCTCTCTAGCGGCTTCTGCTTCCGCACGGGCGATTTGCTCTAAGGATAAAAGCACAGCGCGTTCTGCCTCTACTTGTTTGCGATCGCTAATATCCAGTACGAAAGCTACACCCTCTTGTTGGGAGTCGTTGAGCAAGGCAATCCCCAGAACGATCGGCACTCGCTTGCCGTCCCGTTGGACGTACTCTTTCTCGTAAATATTGGAAACTCCCGTTGCTAGAACCTCTGCGATCGCTCGCTCATCTACGTGTTGGTACTCTGGGGGCGTTAGGTTTTTCCAACTGATTTTTCCCAATTCGGTAAATTCTTCGCGGGTGTAGCCAACCAAGCGGAGGTAAGCATCATTGGCTTCGGTGATGAAACCATCCAAATTCCAGAAGGCAATGCCGCTTAGATTAGAGTCGAACAGTCTACGGAAGCGTTCTTCCGAGCGACGCAGCGCTTCCTCAGCCGCTTTGCGATCGCTAATATCGCTGACTAAGCCGACAAATCCTTCAACTTGCCCAAGACTGTCAAACTGGGGAATGTAAGTGGCACTGATGTAGCGGGTATCACCATCTTTATAGGGGAGTTTGGTTTCGTAAGTAACTTGTTTTCCTGACAAGACTGTCTCAATATACGGACGAGTCGCTTCATAAGCGGCTTCGCCCAGAACCTCCCGAACGTGCTTTCCATTCACTTGCGTGCCATAATCCCCGAACCATTCTTCATAGGCTTTGTTGTGAAAGCAATAGCGCTGTTCTGAATTGATATAGGCAATCAGGACTGGCAAGGCATTTGTAATCAGGCGGAGTTCATTTTCTTTTTTTTCCAGCGTCTCCTGCGCTTGCTTGCGCTCGGTGATGTCCCGGTAATAAATGCTCAGCCCGTCTTCGGAAGGATAAGCATGGATCTCTAACCAGATGCTTAACGGCTCGTAGAACACCTCGAAATGGACAGCCACCTGCTCGGTAATTGCCCGTCGATATTCTCGCTCAACTTTCGTCCCTACTGACCAAGGCCATTGCTCCCAGTGAGTTTTTCCAACGATTTCCTCCAGTTTTTGCCCGTTGAGCCTCGCTGTTTCATGGTTTACATAGGTGATCCGCCACTGGCGATCCAAAGCGACAAACGCATCAGTGATGCTCTCTAGGACGTTCGTAACGCGACGGGTGGACTCCTGTAGCACCAACTCTGCTTGCTTGCGATCGCTGACATCGGTAATCATGGCAAGCGTGCCGAGGAATTCCCCCATGTCGCTGAAAATTGGACTGGTACATACAATTGCCCAGAGATCCGAGCCGTCTTTGCGGCGGAACTGCAAGTCATATTGAGCGGTGACGTCTGGGTTGGGTTGTAGTATTTTTTGCAGTGCTTCCTGGCGCGACGCTTCATCCACAAAGTCGAAAATGGATCGTTCCAGGATTTCTTCCACCCTGTATCCCAGCATTTGCGCCATTCGCTGGTTGACGTAGTCTGTCCGTCCTTGGGTATCGATTGTCCAGATGCCTTCGTTGGCAGTATCGATGAGGCGACGATAGCGCTTCTCACTTGCTTGTAGCTTCAGCAGACTCGTCTCTAGCCGCTGTTTTGCAGTGTGTAGTTCTGAGTTCAGCGAGCTGATCAAGAACGTCACCAGAATAAATACACCCAGTCGCACTACAAGGCTCGTGCTGGTGACGTTTACAGAATAGAGCGGCCCTAAGAAGAGGAAATTGGTAACTAAAGCCGATAAAATTGCAGCTAGCAGCCCCGGAACCATGCCACCATACCAGGCACTAATCGACACTGCTGCATAAAAGAAGGGGAAAATGAGCGGTCCCATCAGCGGCTGTAACAGGAGTGTCAGTAGCAGTGCTACTACCACGCTCAAGACAGCCACGCCATAGCTCAGCAGTTGGGAGCGTGTTACTTTCAGCATGAACCTTTCAAAATTGAAATCCAAAGCGCACCTTCATCAAGGCTTTTTTTACCCTAAGATAGATGACAATTTTTTGGTATTCACCTTATGGATTATTTATTGAGTTGTTAGGATTCCCAATGATTAGCAGCGATCGCGCTCAAAATCGCAACTCGCCACTTTTTCCCGGTATCTTTGGGTTTTAGTGTCTAAATTCACGCCAATCTCGTTCATTCAACGCGATCGCTCTGGAAACTTATTCATAAAATTTAAATTAAACTCAGTTGATAAAAACGACATGAAAACAAAAAAATACTTGGCGCATAGAGTTCGCATCTGAACAAACTTATGCAAACCCTCCGCGAAAGTTAGTCTGCTTTCATCGAACTAATCTGGGATCTGCCCAAGTAATACGCACTATTCCCCATTCCCTTTTCCGCAATGACTACTGACGACATCGCTGAAGAATATGTCAATTTGATGGCAAAATTAATTGATTTGCCACTGGCTCCAGAACACCATCCAGGTGTGGTGGAGAATCTGAGTAAAATTGCCGCGATCGCGCAACTCGTCAACGAGTTTCCTCTGCCCGATGAAATCGAAGCCGCACCCGTGTTTCAACCATGAGCCAAGCCTATCCTGACGCTACTCAAATTGCCTATGCCGTGCGGAATTCTGAAGTTTCAGCAAAAGCCGTCGTTGCTGCTACCTTGGCGAGAATTGCCGACCAGAATCAGACGCTGAACTGTTTTACGGCTGTTACGGCTGAGACGGCAATTGCAGACGCCGAAACCATCGATCGCGCGATCGCTCAAGGCGACGATCCGGGTGTTTTAGCAGGGGTGCCTTTCGCCGTTAAAAATCTCTTCGATATCGCCGGTTTAACCACCCTCGCAGGCGCAAAAATTAACGCCGAAAATCCTCCAGCGATCCAAGACGCCACCGCCGTCGTCAAACTCAAACAAGCAGGTGCCGTCCTAGTCGGGGCGTTGAACATGGATGAGTACGCTTACGGCTTTGTCACTGAAAACAGCCACTACGGTACATCAGCAAACCCCCACGATCTGACTCGCGTTACCGGAGGTTCTTCTGGAGGTTCTGCGGCTGCTGTGGCATCTGGATTAGTGCCGCTGACGCTGGGTTCGGATACGAACGGCTCGATCCGCGTTCCTGCGGCATTTTGCGGAGTTTTCGGCTTTAAGCCTACTTATGGGCGTTTGTCAAGAGCAGGCGCGGGATTGTTTTCCAGTAGCTTCGATCATATTGGGCCGTTTGCCCGTTCCGTGCGCGACCTAGCTGCCGTTTTTGATGTCTTGCAAGGGGCAGATGCCAGAGATCCGGTTTGTACAACTCGCCCCCCAGAACCGTGCTTGCCGTACCTCAAACGGAGCATTGAGGGGTTGCGAATTGCCGTGGCGGATGTTTATTTTGCCCAAGGTGCAGAACCAGAAGCGTTGGAAGCGGTTGCTAATGTCGCGCGGGCGTTAGGCGTGCAAGAAACTGTCACCATCCCGGAACCCCATCGGGCAAGGGCGGCGGCGTATGTGATTACGGCGAGTGAAGGGTCGAATCTGCATTTAGCTTCCTTGCGATCGCGTCCTCAAGATTTCGATCCGGCAACCCGCGATCGCTTTCTAGCGGGTGCCCTCATTCCAGCAAGCTGGTACATTCAGGCGCAAAGATTTCGGCAATGGTACCGCGAGCGCGTTCGGGAAATCTTCAGCGAGGTTGATATCATTCTCGCCCCAACCACTCCCTGCATTGCCCCTCCGATTGGACAAGAAAAAATGGCGATCGCTGGAGAAGAGGTGCTAGTCCGTCCCCACTTAGGACTCTTCACGCAACCCCTATCTTTTATTGGTTTGCCGGTTCTCTCTGTCCCCATTCATCGCCCCGATGCCATGCCTTTAGGAGTGCAAATCATCGCCGCACCTTACAACGAGACGCTGATTCTCCGGGTGGCGGCGGTACTGGAGGCACAGGGTATCATTTCAGCGCCAATTGCAAATGGCGATCGCGCTTAACCCGATACATCTCCTTATCGAGATTCAGTTTTTAGAAATCCCATCCCTGATAACGTCGGGGTACGGGGGTTTCTGATCTATCGTTGCCCAAAAGTTAAAGGGTATCCCAAGAAAAAACCTCGGTTGTGTATGCCGAGGTTAATGTCTAGAGAAGAGATATCCGGTTTAGGAAAGTGTTTTAGCCGTGTTGAGCTTTTTCAAACCCCCGATCTTGCTATGGGTGTCAATCGCTCTAACAACCACTCTGTAACACTTCCAGAATTCTTTAATTTTTGAAGTTTCTGCAACAGTAAAGCCATTACACCTTCGTAGGGAGCGGTTTATGTGCGATCGCTTGGATTGGCTGCTACTGCTTTCTTCGGTTTCTTGCCTGCTTTTAGCTCTTGTTTTTCGTCGAAATGCATCTCTAGTGGTTCGCCGACATACACATCAGCCTCCATAAAGAAGCTGTCGGCAGTCATACACTCATCGAGGGTTAGGGTATTCCCTTCTTTATTGGTGTATCGCATGAATGTGTAACCTCGTGTGAACCTATGTAAACTAATATAACATCTTTATTTCATTATCTTGACAGAATTTCAATTTCATAATAAAAATCATGCTTTGGGAGGAGCATCCTGATGCATGCGAATTTAGTCTTACCGCCTCAAGCTTGGGGATATGTGCGTATTCAGTCCGCCTAGTCGCCCTTACATTTTTGCTGTCATGGGGCACACTTCATGGAATTGATTAATTGTGCAAGACACACTAGGTCATTTTCCGGTAAAGATTCAGACACGGGCAGGTAAAGCACATGCTGGATCAGCCGTTGTGCATTCTCCGCTGCTTCAGTCGCTGGTTTGTCACCTGACGAAGCGTTATCTATATCTATATCTATAAAGGTCAAACTGGTATTTCCTTGAGTAGCGTCAAAACCAGACTCTCTAAGTTTTGCCATCACCGATGGGGGATTTGAAACCAGTATGGGAACAACCCAAAACGAGTTGTACTCAGTTTGGCTTCCGGGGCAAGGAATTTCGGGTTTGAGAAGAGACAGAAATTTGCGGGCATTTTTTGACCGTCTTTCAAACCATTGGGTATCGCAGGTTCTTAATCTCCGCCTCAAAAGAACCAGCATCCGAGTCGGAGGACGATACCTAATTTTTGCCAGAATATCTCCTTGAGAAAACCCCCGTGTCATTGAGTTGATCGCGGAGTCGAGATTCTTTCCCAAATATTTAAGAAAAACCAGTAGAGGGTAATATATCCAAGGAATCGAAAAAAGCTTTAAGCAAAAATACTTAAGAATACGTTTAAAAAACCAAGGCTCGCTCTTGGAGGGATATTGTTGCTCGATCTCTCTCATTTGTTGAGCAAGCGATCGCTCCTGAATGATAGCGATCGCTCCTCCAAGCGCCGTACAGGACTTGATCGGGCCAAAACTAAATAAACTTACATCTGCGTCCTGATAACCGTGATATTTGTCACCGGCAAAAGCTTGGGCACAATCCTCTACTAAGAAAATCTGGTGTTTCTTGCACAGTTCGCCATAAGGCTCCAGATTGATAATCGAGCCGAATAAATGTGCCACAATCAAAACTTTACTTTTTTCCGAAATCAGAGATTCCAGTAAATTGAGATCGGGTGCAAGCGTATCTAAGGAAATATCAACGGGTATCGGCACTAACCCATGCCGTTTCACCACATCAACCATATCCCGAATATTGACACCACTCATCAACACTTCCGACCCAGCAGGAAGGTTTAATGACTGTAGCAGCAGATCGAGAGCTGTTCTAACTGAAAGTGTAACTAGAACCTTGCTACATTCATCAATTTGCTCGTCCCATCCACTCTTACACCCAGGCTTAGAAAGAATTTTGACGCGATCGTATTGTGTTACTAAAAGTTCTCGCTTTCCCAGCCAATCAAATTGAATGTCTCGGATGATTTGCTCTCTGTTTGGGAAGTAAAGAAAGGAAAAAAGACTTGCTATAAGGTCGGCAAAGCTAATATGCAGACGCAATCTAGGATAAACTTTCAACCTTGTTACAGGCGACTTTAAGCTCGACGCTAACGATAAGTTGGTTGTCACATCTTTCACCAGTCGCATTACCCGCCCGGAGCTTAATTCCTGGCTAACAGAATCAAGTCTTCTAAGAGAAGACTGCCTAAGAATTTTAGTTTATTTCAATGGACTTGAGCGATGAGCCTTGAACTTGAGTTTAAGGCGGACTTGGGGCTACACAAAGAGCGCACTCCAAGCACTTCAATTACTTTCCCAAACAATCCTGCTACTTGGTCGCGACACCGGCGATTTGAGGGCTAACAATGGGGAAATCGATCTCAAACTTTTCGTAATTGAGGCGGTCAAAACCAGCGTTTTCCAATGCTACCCAAGTTTCTCGATCTGGGTTGCAACCATCGGCAAGAAATTTCCACACTGGACGCACTCCCTCCTGTACCCGTCGCAAGAAAGTGTCTTGGGGTGCGGCGACGTGTTCGAGAAACAAGAAGCGCCCGCCGGGTTTGAGAACTCGCAAGATTTCATGGAAAGTTGCCGTTAAATCCGGCACCGAACACAAGACAAGGGTACTAACGACTGCATCGATACTGTTATCTTCAGCTTCCAGTCGTTGGGCGCTAATACTGCGGATATCGGGATTGTTTAAGCCATTTCGTTCGGCTTCTTTTCGCAGATAAGGATGCATATACGGGTTCGGCTCGATGCCAATCCAGCGAATGTCTTTGGGATAATAAGGGAAGTTAGCACCCGTTCCGGGGCCAATTTCCAACACATCGCCGTGCAAGTCAGAAAATAGATCGCGCTTGCGATCGCTTACCAGTTTTTCATATCCAGCGTTGCCTTTGGATAGCAACCAGGCAAATAAGCGCTTATTCCAGCAACAGGGACAGCTTTGCATTTGTAACTCCATAGAAATTTCTTATTATCTACTAGCTGCTGACCGAGTGCTGAGTGGCTGTGCTGGGCGGCTATAAAAATACCCTAGGGGCATGGCAATACCATATCCCTAGGGAACACGAACTTTATACGTTATTTAAGCCCGATTCCTTATTCAATCGTCAACTTAAATGTGTATCTGGAATTGGTCAGCTTATAAGGCTGTGCAACCACAACCCGATAATCGCCTGTTGACGTTGCCTGGAAATAAATATTTTGTGGGTGTTCCATCACTTCTCCGTTAGGCCAAACGAAGGTGAAGCCAGACAGTCCTTCGTCGTTGTTATCGGCACCTACGCGATCGCCTTCCCAGGTTATTTCTGTAATAATTGTTTGACCTTTCCGTGCCCTGAAAGTATAGATGTCTTTTTTGCCTAGGGGCACCGCTCCCTTAATCGTAGTAGAGCTTCTCCCCCGTGCAAACTGTACGCGCCGATTGACGCCGGTTTGGGGTTGGGCGGCTATTTGGAGGGTAGTATTGCCTACGTTAGTCTTAGAAACATGAATACCGGAAGCGTTGTTAGTGAGTGCTGTCGCCCATGCTTGGGAGTTCAACAATAGAAATGCGCCTGCACCGAGTAGCGCCAGCGTTGAAACATATTTGTAATTAAATTTACGAAGACCGAATGCCATGTGTTAACCTTCCTTTGAACTGAAGACGAGTTGTCGGCATCTGCACTTAGCACCCTTCAACTGCCTGCTTTTTGGTTCTTCAAATCGACGAAAAGCATTTCCAGAAATCAGGCAAAACCAAGGCTCGTTAGGGTTACAGAGCTTTACAGAGCGTATGTGCGCGGGGAAGAAAAATCGTCATTAGACGCAGGAATGACCAATGGCAATGATAAAAACTTACGACTGGATTGTTGTCGGCGGCGGCATTACAGGCGCGGCGCTGGCTTACGAACTGGCAATCAAAGGCTTTTCGGTTCTTTTATTAGAGCAACACGCCTCACTGCAAGGTGCCACTCGCTATAGTTATGGTGGAATTGCCTACTGGTCAGGGACGACTGAGTTGACGCGACAGTTATGTGCTGAGGGGATTGAGCGTCACCGCATTTTATCTGAGGAATTAGACACCGATACCCAGTTCCGCGAATTAGATTTAATTTTGACCATTGGTACTGATGACGATCCGGAGAAAGTTGCTGCCAACTACGCTGAGTTTGCAATTCCGCCTCGGTTACTCAGCGTTGCAGAAGCTTGCGAGATGGAACCGCTACTCAATCCAGATGCGATCGCTGCTGCTTTAACGGTTCGTCACGGTCACATTGAACCCGAAAAACTAACTCAAGGCTACACTCAAGCTTTTCGCCGCGCTGGGGGTGAGGTGCAAATCGATCGGGTGGTGGAACTACTCGGCACAGGCTCAAAGATTCAGGGAGTCAAAACCGCAACTGCAACCTACCACGCTGCCAAAACCGTTATTTGTGCCGGTGCCATGAGTCGGCAGCTACTCAAAGCTGCGGAGATTCCCATCCGCTTGTATTTCACCCATACCGAACTCATCGAAACGCCACCCATTGATGTACAGTTGCAGACAACGGTGATGCCAGCAGAGATCAAACGCTTTCAACTAGAAGCCCAAGCAACTATCCCTGAACACGATCGCTTATGGGATGAACCCGATTATGAGCCTGTTCCACCGATTCTAGATGCCGGTGCGATTCAGTTCCAAGATGGCAGTTTACGCATCGGTCAAATTAGCCGAGTTCTGACCGCTCCCAACGCTAAAATTGATGCGGCCCAAAGTGAAGCGAACCTCCGCGCTGCGGTGGGGAAAATCTTACCAACACTAGAAAATCTACCCGGAAAGTGGCATCACTGCTTGGTTGCGTTTAGTAGCGATCGCCTTCCCTTAGTTGGGGCACTCAATAACGTAGACGGTGCTTATCTCTTCTCCGGATTTTCAAATCCCTTGGTATTCGTGCCATCCTTAGCCAAGCATTTTGCTAGTTGGGCAGCAGGTCAAGAAGACGAGGTTCTCACCCAATTATCGCCGCTACAGTTGTAGCGATACAATCCCTATTAGTCTGCGTAGGCAGGCTTTGTTTGTATAGCCGCGACTTCAATCGTCAGGCGTTTTTACTATGACAACCACGAGTTTATTTATTTTTGCGATCGCTGGACTCTTTGCCGGAATTCTCGCGGGATTTTTAGGCATTGGCGGCGGTACGGTTCTTGTCCCCTTATTAGTCGCTTTGAAATACACACCCGTGCAAGCGGTTGGCACCAGTAGCCTAGCAATTTTAATCACGGCAATTTCTGGCAGTGTCCAAAACTGGCGGATGGGGTTATTCAGCTTCAAAAGAGTGATTGCCATTGGATTTCCTGCTGTAGTCACTGCACAAATTGGTGCTTATTTAGCTACCCAATTCCGTCCTTATTTACTGCTAGCAGCTTTTGGATTATTGCTACTTTTAAATATTTACTTAGTTGAACTACGCAAGCAGCTAACAATCAAGAAGAAGCAGGAAGAAGAACAGGAACTAAAAACTTCAGGTAGCCACGATACCATCCCTAAAAATTCAAACATCTTCTTCAATCCAAATTTTGCCAGAATTGCCACTGGCAGCGCTGCTGGGATACTCGCAGGTTTATTTGGGGTTGGTGGCGGTGTAATTATGGTGCCGCTGCAAATTTTACTTTTAGGAGAAACCATCAAAGTCGCCATTCAAACCAGTTTAGGTGTCATCGTTATTACAGCTATATCAGCGACTATCGGACACGCTTTCAGAGGCAATGTTTTGTTAGTTGAAGGACTTCTTTTAGGATGTGGTGGTTTCTTGGGGGCGCAAATAAGCACGCGCTTTCTACCCAAATTGCCCGATGAAGTCGTCAGTTTAGCCTTTCGCACCTTGCTAGGGATTTTATCTATTTATGTCTTTTGGCAAGCATGGCAAAACTATAACAATTTTAAAATTTAAGCTTATATAAAAACTGTTTTTAGATAAGTTGAAACTTTAAATTACAATAATTACCTTTCTCTATTTATTGAACTTATTTGTATTGATAACGAGCCTGGTTTAGTTATCAGATACGAGCGGTTCAGACCCCCGACTTCTGGGAGAAGTCGGGGATCTCGCCTTCACTAATAACTCGTAACTAATAACTAAGCAGACAAACCGTTTCTTTCTCTTAAACCTTTAGCAAGCGACAAGCGCATCTGAACGATTCAGAACTCTTAAATCCTCCTCATCCAACTCGACGGGGACGCCGCTGCGAATCAGTTCCACAAAGTCCTCGTTGGGAACCATAAAGCACAGCGTATACAAGCGATCGCAACCTGTATTTTCAATTTTATGAATCCCCGTCGGCGGTACTAATAAGCTGTCTCCAGGGCAAATCGGGACGGTTTTGCCGTCGCAAGTCGCTAGCCCTTGCCCCTTGAGGACAAAAAACATCTCCACAGCCATTTGGTGACGATTGGGAGGAGTTTTCCCACCAATATCAAAAATTTCTACACAAAAAGTTAATGAAACGTTAGCGCTTGCCGGATCGAAGACAATCGCTAACCGATTGCTATCCTCAGGACTGATGCGAAAGGCTTGATAGTCTCTGGGAGACTTGACGATCGGAATCATGCAACGGGACGAGTCCATCGGGCATTTCTCCTCTAAAAGAGAGCAATATGGCTAATGGCTAATTGTTCGTTACCATTGGCGATTAGCATTAGCGGTTAGCCAACTTAATTGCTTCTACGATAGCTTGAGAATCTGCCACGAAACCAAAACACTGTTTTACGTTATAAAGAGTAGCTTGCCAGCAATACTCTGGCGATGTGGTAGCAGTACCATCCTTCACCAAAATGCAGTCATAGCCGAGAAAGTTAGCGTCTTGCAGCGTTGCCATCACGCACTGATCTGCATTAACTCCGGCAAAGAACAAAGTCGTTTTTCCCAGGTTCCGCAGGATGCTGTCGAGAGGTGTATCCCAAAAACCGCTCATCCGGTACTTATCGACGCGGATATCTTCCGGTTTTGGTTCCAATTCATCCACCACCGCCGCCGCCCAACTGCCCACCATCAGCACTGGCGCACCATTCGCGGGCAGTGGATCTCCTAAACCCACACCATCGCCCGTGGGATTATAAACATGGCGTACACTAGCGCTGATATTCAATAAATCGGGACGGTTTCCCCAGTTAACCCAAATCACCGGAACGTTTGCCGTTCGCAATTCTGGCAACAGCGTTTTAAGCGGATTGATGGGAGTTCGGGCGGGTGTCACGTCTACGCCAATGTGGGCTAGCCAGCCATCGGGATGACAGAAATCATTCTGCATATCAATCACCAAAATTGCGGCTTTTGCCAAATCTAGGCGTAGCGTCTTGGTTTCTGTGGCTAGGGTGACAACTTGCGGTTTTAAAGGCGGGCGCGTGATATCAGCAATTTCCGCATCAACTGCCCAAGCATTCGGCGGCACACCCAAGGTACGGAGGGGTCGATTCATAGGGAGAGTGCAAGGGGGCAATCTTGAGGAATACTACTTTTTCTGCCCAGGACTCTTAAATTTTTCTATTTCTTAACTTCAAGGGAAAATGCGCGAGTTATAAACTTACAGAAGGTTTGGGCATACCCGATTGACCTGTTCCTGCTTACTTGCACAACCTCCTCACTTCCCCACCAGCAAGAGTAAGATCGGAAATAATTTTTAATCCCAAAAGGCAAAATTCCCCTTCTCCGTACCCCCCTCTATCTCCCCGCCAGCAGAGGGAAGATAAGGAATAAATTTTATTCAGGAGGGTTGGGGTGGGGTTCCGGAACTAGAATGAAACGATCTTGTTGCTTAAACCACCATCGGTAACTCTTGAAAGCTACTTTTTAGTAAAGTTTTGTCTTCCTCGGCGCGGAGGAGTTCCATTACCCGATCCTTATAATCCTGAAACAGAGGATTGCACTTAATGTCATAAGTGCGATCGGTGGGGAGTTTTATACTTAATTCTTCTTTAACCGTACCTGGACGCGAACTCAGCACATAGATGCGTTGAGATAGAAACACTGCTTCCTCAACATCGTGAGTAATCATAAATATTGTTGTCCGCGTGCGTTGCCAGACTTGCAGTAAAAATTGCTGCATCGCTTCTTTCGTCTGCACATCCAACGCCCCAAACGGTTCATCCATCAGTAAAATTTTCGGTTGCGAGGCTAAAGCACGCGCGATCGCGACCCGTTGCTTCATCCCACCTGAAAGTTCTTTCGGAAGTGCCTTCGCAAACCCAGACAACCCAACCACATCCAGATAATAAGCCACCCGTCGCCGTCGTTCTATCGAGGAGACACCTTGCAGCTTTAAACCAAATCCCACGTTATCTGCAACCGTCATCCACGGATATAGCGTATAGCTTTGGAACACCATTCCCCGGTCAGGGCCAGGTCCCGTCACGCGCACCCCATCGACCAAAACTTCCCCCGCCGTGGGAGTATCCAATCCAGCAATCAACCGTAGCAATGTTGACTTACCAGAACCCGAAGCACCTACCGCACAGATACATTCTCCCTCTTCAATCTGCAAATTGATATCTTTGAGAGCAACGAGCGAACCGCGTCGAATTGGAAATTGTTTATGGAGTTGAGAAACTTGCAAATGCATAATGAGTGATAATTTTAAGTTTTTAGATTGAGTTGCCCACTCTAATCGTCATTGGTCACTAGCACCGAACGAATCCTTCAAAACCAATGACTGCTTACTTCTTTTCTTAATCATTAGCCCACTTACAAGACACGCGCAGTAACAATCGAAACAAAAGGTCGATCGTCAAACCAATCAAGCCAATTACAATCAGTCCCGCAAAAATTTCATCGGTCTTGAGAAATCTTTGGGCGACACTAATACGGCGACCCAAGCCTTCTGTCGCTGCCACCAACTCGGACACGATGACTAAGTTCCAAGAAGCTGCCATATTGACGCGACCCGCATCGATAATACTCGGAAGAATAAAGGGAAAAATTACTTGCAATAAAACTTGCTTTCGCTGACCGCCCAAGGTGTAGGAAGTTTCCAATAGCTCTTTAGGTACAAACTTCACCGCATCCATCACCATGAGCGTGTTAAAAAATAGCGTTCCGATAAAAATCAGCAGAATTTTTGGTTCTTCTCCCAGACCAAAATACAAAATTAGTAAGGGAATAAAAGCCGGTGCTGGCATATAACGCACAATGCCAATAATCGGTTCCATCAGCGCTCGAATGCTGGAAAAAGTTCCCATCAGTATCCCTAAGGGAATTGCAATCAGCGCCGCCAGAGAAAAGCCACTCAGAACGCGAAACAGGCTATAGGCAATATCTTTTTGCAAATCGCCAGTTGCTAAAAGCCTCTGAAAAGCGCCCCAAACTTGAGCGGGAGTCGGCAAAAATAAAGGTGCGACTATCCCAGCATTGGAGACTATCCACCAAAGAGCAACCGGGATGCAAATTGACAGAACCATTAAAGTCCATGCCAATTTTTTAGGAATCTCCTCACCAATGCGCCAGAAGACGCTAGGCGATAACATTTTACGAGGACGAGCGGAATTATTTTCCGGCAAATCTTCAGCGTAGCGGTTCATGATTTTTGCTTTGCCGCGTAGGCTTTGATAAACTGATCGTCAAATATTTGGGTGAGATTCGGAGCCTGTTTAGCTAACTTAGCCTCAACTAAAAATTTGCTAATTTCTTGAGCGGCGTAACCCAAAGAGGTCATGTCATTACCGGGACTAAATGCTTTCAAATTATCTTCAATGGTAAAGATTTTAGTCCCGGCTTCGTATTTCTTGTATTCATCAACCGTGACCCCAGCCCGTTTTGCCATTGTGGCGTAAGCTTTGTCAGGATTGGTGCCGATAAACGCCAACGTGTCGAACCAAGTATTGACCAAAGCTTGCACGTCTTGAGGACGTTCGGTAATCAGTTTTCGACTGACTGTTAAATGATCGGGAATTGCTCCTGGAAAGTCCTTAGAACTGAATAACTCTTTACTTCCAGCACGTTCTAATGCCTTGCTGGTAAACGGTGCAAAAACTCCAACTGCATCCACTTGACCCGCAACAAAAGCAGCTGAGGCTGCGCCGGTTTCTAAAGGCTGAAAAGTAATATCAGCCTGGGTTAAACCCGCTTTTTTCAGTCCGAGAAGTAGCAAAAAATGATCGACGGTTCCTTCTTCAGCAGCGATTTTTTTCCCTTTGAGGTCGGCAATACTATTGATACCTTCCCGAACAATAATTTTATCGTTGCCTGTCGAATTGTCATTAACTAATACAATCACTTGATCGGAACCAGCAGCCACTGAGCTGATCGTGTCATTCAAGGTTTGGGTATTCGCGCTGAGCTGACCAGCATTGAGGGCGTTAATGGAATCTAAATAGCCATCGAACCACTTCAAATTCACATTAACTTTGTTCGCGTCAAACAGCTTTTCTTCCTGAGCCACCTGCCAGGGCAACCACCCAGGCCAAACACTGAAACCCATTTGAATTGTTTCAGTTTTTGAGGATGTAGCGGTTTGCTGGGGGTTAGCACAACTAACCGTAATGACGAGGCTGAGCAAAAAGACCGAGAATAGAGAAAGTAACTGGCGGGTCTTCATTGAGTCTCACTCTTTACTAGCAGGCTCATTAGGCGGGTAGCATTTCTGTTGCCGCAGCAGATGAACGTTGATTTAAAACTTGCGATTTTACCCAATCAAACCAATTTTCTAATCCCTCACCTGTCTTGGCAGAAACCGCAATAATTGTGACATGAGGGTTCATCTGACGGACGTTAGCGGCAATCCGATTAATATCAATATCAAGATAAGGAGCTAAATCGATCTTGGTAATTAATAAACAATCCGCTTCTTGAAACATCACCGGATATTTGAGCGGCTTATCTTCTCCTTCAGTCACGCTCAACAAAGCAACTTTAATGTGTTCTCCCACTTCAAACTCAGCAGGACAAACTAAATTACCGACATTTTCAACCAGCACTAAATCAAAATCAGCAGGATTGTACTGGTGTTCTAGTTGATGAATTCCCCCAGCTACCATCTTGGAATCCAAGTGGCAGGAACGCCCCGTGTTAATTGCAATAACAGGGACTCCATATTGACGCAAACGGTCGGCATCCAACTCCGTCGTCATATCCCCTTCGATTACGGCGATTTTCAACTCATCTGTCAAAACAGCAAGCGATCGCTCTAACAGTGCCGTTTTACCCGCCCCAGGACTACTCATAATATTGAAACAAGTAATCCCCCACTTATCGAAATGCGCCCGATTATGATCGGCTCCTTTCTGATTAGCATGGAGCAAGTTAATTCCTAATGCAGCGTCAAATGTTTGATGCATAAGCGTTTTTCTGTACTTCGTCAAAACTATACTCAATTCGGTCAATTTTTAGTTCTCTACCTGAGCGAATATCCTCCATCGGTGAGTCACACTCAGGGCAGCCGTATTGCAATCCAACTTGGGGTGCATATTCTTGTTGGCAGCGGTGACAAAAGGCAATCAGCGGTGTTTCCTGAATTACCAGTTCTACCCCTTCTAAAAAGGTGTTGCCAGTCTGTACTTCAAAAGCAAATTTTAGACTGACAGGTTCGACACAAGTGAACTTACCAACAATTAAGTGAATCTGGGTAATCTGGGGGCGCTCAGTCTGGGATTCCCACCAGTCTTTTACTGTGAAAATGAGCGCCTTTGTCATGTCAGTTTCGTGCAAGGCTCAACTCCACTCTGCAACTAATTCTGGTTGGGCGTAGGGGTGAATGTATGCGGCTTTTTCTTTTCGAGGTAACTGTCCTGACAGCACTAAATGCGCCATCGTGTCGCAAATCACTCGAGTTGCCATCAAAGATGTCATGTCGCTGATGTCGTAAGGGGGCGACACTTCCACCACCTCAAGTCCACAAACGGGTGCTTTCTGAACAATTTTGCCCAGCATATAAAGAGCCTCGCGGGGCAATAATCCGCCCGGTTCAGGCCAACCCGTTCCTGGGACAAAACCGGCATCAATGCAGTCAATATCAAAGCTGATATAAACGCAGTCGGTTCCGTCTAAAGCCCTTTCTAGAGCGAAGTTTACTGCTGCATCCAAACCCATTTCTGTGATGTCTGTAACCGTCAGAATATTTGTGGCTCGTTCTCGACAGACTTTTACACCTTGACGCGGCACTTGCCAGCCGCCGATTCCTAATTGCACGAGGTTTTTTGGATTGGCATTCTTGATGTTTGTGGCATGGAACCAAGGGCAGGTGTGCATGCGCTCATCAAGGTCTGTTTCCTGGGTATCGACGTGGCGATCGAAGTGAATAATCCCCATTTTTTTATCCCCTAAGTGGCGACAAACTCCGCGCACTGTGGGATAGCCAATTGAATGATCGCCTCCCAAAATTATTGGGAAAGCACCAGAACTAAAGATATGAGCAATTCCTTTAGAAATTTGGTCAAATGACTTTTCGTTATTTCCCGGAATTGTGAAAATATCTCCAACATCACACAGAGTTATTTGCTCTCGCAAATCGACGCCTAATTCAAAGTTATAGGGCGTATACAAAGCCGAAATCCGCCGAATTCCTTGGGGTCCAAACCGGGTTCCAGGCCGGTAGGTGGTGCCAGAATCATGCGGTACGCCTACAATTGCAACATCGTATTCACCGACTTTTCGCACATCTTCTATATAAGGTGCTTTCAGGAAGGTGTTAATGCCTGCGTAATGGGGAAGTTCGCCGCGAGAGAAGGTGGAAATAGAGCGATCGCGTATACTTTCTGCTGCCTCTAATCCAAACTCTAACCCTTTTGCAACCTCCTGTTGCCAGCCTGTCATTGGCAGATGGGTTTCTTTCTCTAAGGCGCGACTCGCTTCAGTAGACGGCGGCTGAAAATCCGAATTCGAGTTTTGAGAATTTATGTCAGTCATGTTTGGAAAAATGGGATGTTTCGTCAGTCTAAAAGCTCTATTTTTTCTCCCAAGTCAAAGAAGACTTGCAAAAACAATAGCCCGGGTAAGCCATAACAGATAAGCTTCTGCTATGTACCTCCCGGGCTTTTCTCCCGCCGTGTAACCAGTCCGTGTTTCAATTTCTAAAAACACTCCATGACTGATTCGCTTCTCTCGGACCAGCCGTTTAAATCTTGAGACTTAAACCGGAACCCTAGAAGCTATTAATTTTTTTTACCCGATAGCTATCAATATTTGTTGGATGAACTTTGAAAGCTTAAATGTATAGATATCAATAAATTTTAAGGGAGAATGTAATCAAAGTTACAATTGGGCGGATTCCCCCCTGGGGGGAATCCAGAGTCAAGCGATCGCTACCTAATCGCTACCTAGATAAACAACATCCCATCCTACAGCCGGGTCGCCACCCAGAAGGCTCAAATCTGTACTGGACGCCACAGCCAAACCTGGATGAAAACGACACCAGGTTTGGCGCATCATCAGCGCCCAATTAGGACAATCTTGTGTAGCTACGCTTACCCCTAAGAGCGATCGCCCTACACTGGATCGCCCTACACGGGTCAGTCGTCGGAAAGCTTTAGTCTTCGTGATCTTCAAACGGATCGCTCAATTCCTTAGAAGGAGGTCCGAACGCAGTGTAGATGGTGAAACCAGTGATAGCGACGAGAAAGGTAGCGATAGAAATGCTAAGAACTGTTGCGGGTTCCATAGGTGAGATAATTTATGAGAGCAGTTCCTATACAATATTACAAAACGTTAAAAACTTCTGTCGAGATTGATCCTAGGAAAGCTATGGCACAACGGACTTGGTTAGGAGATGTCCTCAAACCCCTTAACTCTGAATATGGGAAAGTATCTCCGGGGTGGGGCACTACGCCATTGATGGGCGTCTTTATGGTGCTATTTTTGGTCTTTTTACTGATTATTCTGCAACTTTACAATTCCTCACTCCTCGTTGAGGGTGTTGATGTCGATTGGAAAAGCCTAGGGCGTTAATCGACTGCGATCGGGCGGGAAGTCCTTGGGCTTTACATAACGCCACGATTAAAAAACACTGATGCTTTCCCGGCTAGACCGGGTTTTTTTGTCGGTTCTATACTAAAGTTAACCTTTTGCACGAAAAATCCTATGAATATCTTTGGCATCGGTCTGCCGGAAATGGCGCTGATTATGGTTGTGGCTCTTTTGATTTTTGGTCCCAAAAAGTTGCCAGAAATTGGTCGCAGTATGGGCAAGGCAATTCGCGGCTTCCAGGAAGCATCCAGAGAATTTGAAACTGAGTTCAAGCAGGAAGCAGAGCAGATAGAACAAGCTGTCAAGACACTTCCCCAGGCTGACTCAGAGAAAGTAGCAAACGGAAAGTCAGAGAATCCCGCAACTAGCTCATCGCAACACAGCTAAAACTGGCAATTCTCGTTGCCACGCTAGCGATTCTCACTCTTAGTGGAATATACAGGAACCTCACCCCCAACCCCCTTTTATGAACCGAGAGGGTGAATATCGAACCCCTCCCCGTTCGCTGGGAGAGTGCAGGAGTGGGGTTAAACCGTAGTGGATCCAATAGAGAATTGCTATAGAACAGGAAAGGGGGTAGACGCTAATTGTCAGCGACTGGTAGAAAGCCATATTTCTGCAATATCTGCTGCCCTCTGTTACTAGTAACAAAGTCGATGAATTCTTTTGCCTGCTGAGAATTTTGACTTTGCTTGACAACCGCTATCCAATAGCTGATAGGTCGAGTTGATTCAAGGGAAATTCGGGCGATCGCCTTCACTTTCTTCGATATCGCCGCATCCGTTGCATAGACAAGGGCGGCGTCAACATTTCCCTGCTCCACATAAGTCAAAACTTGACGCACATTGTCACCAAAGACTAACTTTTTTTCTTTTTCCAGTTTGGTATAAAGATTTTCTTTTTCCAGAGCCATTTTTGCGTACTCTCCCGCTGGCACGGTAGCTGGATTACCGATTGCTAAACGTTTCAGACGACTATCCCTTAAGTCAGATAGTTTCTTCAGCCAAGGGGTTTGAGCAGTAGTTGCCACCAGGACTAATTGATTACGAGCAAACGTCTTGCGAGTTTGGGGAAGCAACAAATTCTGCGTTTCTAAAGCATCTATCGGTCGAGCTGCTGCACTCGCGAATACATCAATGGGGGCACCCCGTTCGATTTGCTTTTGCAAGAAACCAGAAGCGGCAAAATTAAAGTTAACGGTAAAGGTAGGAAGCTGAGCTTGAAAGGATGTGGCAATCTCTGTAAAAGCTTCGCTCAACGAAGCAGCAGCAGCAACAGTCAGCGTGGTAGATGTAGATTCAGATGCCTTTGGGGAAATAGCTGGGGCACTGCAAGCCCCCAGCAGAAGACTCATAACCAGACTTAGCAGGATGAGAGGGGGTAGGATAGCGAACCGATTGGCATTCTCCGGACACTTGCGTGGCATCAAAAAAGAACTCAAGCGTTTTTTCCCTAGCAAAAACTATGATTTTAGGCTTTGATGTTCTTGAACCATTCGTTTCAGCGCTCCGCTTTGCCATTGAGTTCGGGTTTACCCGGAACTTCAAATTTGTAACCGACGCCCCGAACCGTTTGAATTAACTCAGGCTGAGTAGAATCGATTTCTATCTTCTTGCGAATCTGCCCGATATGAACGTCAACAACCCGTGGGTCTCCAATGTAGTCAGAAGCCCAAACTTCCTTGATTAACTCGGCTCGACGCCAAACTCGACCGGGATGACTCGCCAAGAAATGCAACAAATTAAATTCTAAGGCGGTCAGAGGTACTGGTTGGTCGCTTAGATTCACCTCTCGACGCACTGGATCGATCACTAGTTTGTCAAAGATGAGGCGTTGCTGTTCGGCGACTTTCAGGGGTCGATGGCGCTTTAAAAGCGCCCCGACGCGGACGCCTAATTCTCCCAAGCTAAAAGGCTTGGTAATGTAGTCATCCGCACCCTGGGAGAAGCCGTGGATTTTATCGTTTTCGTCGGCGCGACTCGTTAGCAGCAGTACTAATACGTCGGTGCGGCTTTGCAATTCTTTGCAGAGTTGATAGCCATTCGCGTCAGGCAAATTCACGTCCAGAATCACCAGGTTTGGGTTGAATTGATCAAACACGGCGCGGGCGGTCTTGCCGTCTTCAGCAGACTCCATTTGATAATTTTGCTGACTTAAGAAGCGATAGATGAGATTCCGGATGGCCGGATCGTCATCCACGACAAGAATCTTGTGAGTTGCGGAAGCCAGGACCATAACTTTCCACTAAGAACTGGATTATGATTAACGGACAGCGGTATTTTAAGCAAACAGGTCGAGTCGGGGAAATAAGCGCTTTGGAAGGCGAAAAATCGCTTCCTTACCTTATTAATATTCCCAAGCTTAATGACGTAATGAGCATTTTAGACAATTATCGTCGCTCTCCCCAGTTAGTGAAAATATCTCGTAATCGTCAAGTCTCCACGATGGGCAGTCTGGCGGTTTGTTGTAAGTCTTTTTTGTCTAAAAAAATTAAATTTGCCGAGCGAATCCGGATAAATCATCTGACGGTTAGCTGGTAAACGAATAAAAGTGTCTTTCGAGAGAAGCGCTTGTGTTCAAGGATCAAGCTAAACTAACTTGGAGGATAGGATGAATGTAGGCACTCAAGGCTAAGGGTCAACTGCGATTAGGCAGTGATTTCAAGGACTTGAACGGCTTTGAACAAAAAACCAGTATGACAAAACTTCACGGGAAATGTATAGATACTTTGCCAAATGTAGTAATTTATGAGCATTCCATCCTTCAAGAGCCGTAGCACCTTCTCCAATCAGCGTGAAAGTATTCCAATCGCGCTCTCATGGGGTCGGAGATCTTCTTTTCGCAACGGGAATTAGGGAGTTTTAGGTTACATAGGTTAGAACGGCTGGCTAACGATACTTTCTTCTAGCCTGAGGAACTGGCAGTGTAGATAGGGAGCTAGATTGCCAGAAACGATTGAGTCGATGAAGACTGCTAAAAATAATAGATCTCTGGGAGGTTTTGGATGAGCGAGCAAAATCCCTACGAAAAGCTTGGACTGTCAGAAGACGCAACTTTTGAGGAAATTCAGGAGACCCGCAAGCGCCTTCTTCAAGAGCATCATGGCGAGAAGGAGCTTCTGGAAGCGATGGAGACGGCCTACGATGCGATTTTAATGGAACGTCTGAGGATGCGCCAAGAGGGAAAAATTAAGGTTCCGGAACGGATTCGGTTCCCAGAGCGGGCGATCGCGCCTCCTCCCACTTTTACTCCTGTGCCGGTCAACCGTTCCCCAGCTTGGTTGCAAAATCTGATTGATACGCCCAGCTTACAGGAGGTGGCGTGGCCTAGCGGTTTGTTCTTGGCATTGAGCGCCATTACAGCCTATCCAGGCACCAATGATTCGATGCTGCCATTGAATATGGCGTTAGGGGCTGGATTAACTTTATTTTTGGTCAATCGCAAAGAGCGGAAATTTGGTCGCGCTTTCCTGCTGACGCTGCTGGGGTTGTTCGTTGGAATTGGATTGGGAACGCTGCTCGATAATGTGCTGATGACGCAAATTTCCAATATCGGATTGACGCCAGATAAATTCGTCACGGTGGTGACGTTTATTATTCTCTGGCTGGTTAGTAGCTTTCTGCGCTAAAGCTAAGAATTAAACATGAAAAATTAAGAGTTAATTAGAGAATTTTTAATTTTTCATTTTTTATGTTTAATTCTTCAGGCAGCGGCTGACTCAACACGAAATCTACGGCTTCACCAAGGTTGTTTACGATCAAGTCTGGCTGGTATTGCTCAAGCTGAGCGCGATCGCGTATCCCGCACAAAACCCCGATGACCTTAACGCCGTGGTTTTTTGCGGCAATTATATCAGCCTCGGTATCCCCGATCATCCACACCTCAGAGGCGGGAGGAAGTTCCGCGATCGCGCGTTCCATCAGCAGCGGTTTGTCGTCGATGTCACGAGTCTTCACGTAGTCGTTCGCTAGGTGGTAGCACCGATTCTCTGGGAAAAATCGCGCTAAGTCGTAACGACCGAAAGCGTAATCTAACTCTCGTTGACGGCGCATGGTTAGTACGACCAAATCGACGCCTGCTTGCTGTACTTTTTCCAGGGCGTCAACGGCTCCGGGTGCCAGGGCGTCATAAACTAGATAGGGCATGGTATGCACGGTTTGACGCCGCAGTGCCGCAAATGCTTGGGCTTGCTCTTCATCGAGACCGGAAAGGATGCCGATTTGTCGTTCTGGGACGCGCGATCGCTTCAAACCCCAAAACTCCTCCTTAGACATCTGACGAACTGACTGGTCTTCCCGCCGCGTCTGTTCCAAACAAAACTGGTAAACTTGGTAATATCGCTCCGAAACGTCCATAATTGGGCCGTCGAAGTCACTGATAATTCTTAACATTTTTAGACGCAGGGGTTAATCTATATGACTAAGATTAATCACAAATTACCCCCTTTTTACCTGCCTGCCGATAGGTTCCTCAATACAGGCTACCCCGCTTCATCTGCTCTCGTTCAATCGCTTCAAAAAGAGCGCGAAAGTTGCCTTCCCCAAAACCCCGTGCCTGTAAGCGACGCTCAATTAACTCAAAGAAGAAAGTAGGTTGCTCAAAAATCGGTTGAGTGAAGATTTGCAGTAGCAACGCTTCGGGAGAGTTTTCCTCCCAATCCACCAAAATTTGTTGCGCCGCGATTTCCTGAATTTCAGCCTCTGATAGCTGAAGTCCTTGCCGGTGAAGTAGTTGCGTGTAGTAGGTGCGGGGAACTTGCAGAAAGGGTAGACCGCGTTGACGCAGGTAAGCGATCGCATCCACAATATTGGGCGTTTGCAAAGCAATATGCTGAACTCCTGGTCCCCGATTCACCTCCAAAAATTCCTGAATTTGGGAATTTGCAGATGCGGGTTGATTAATCGGTAACTTGACCCAACCATCCGGATGAAGCATCACCTTACTGTGCAGTCCCGAACGCTCGGTTTGAATCGCAAACGACTGCTGCGGTATAAACGCTAGCGTCTTTTCATACCAAGCAACTGCCCGATCCAAGTCCCCAGCCGCCACATTCAGCACGACATGATCGATGCCGCCAAACGCGAAGCCGGTGTTGCTCCTGCCATCTAACCGCTCGGAATCATCATCCCATAAGACTTTTCCGCCATCCCAGTCAAGGTGGGGAAAAGTGCAAATAAAACCTCTATCTTGGCGCTCAACAAACCTAGGCTGCCTTTCTATCAAGGTATGGCTCAAAGAACCCCAAGCGGCAATCTTGCCCCACTTCAGAAAGACCTTACCCTGTTGCTGTTCTTGGATGGGTTGCAACACCTTAGCGCCTCCATTGACCGCCTTCGTCATCACCTCTTCCACGTCTGGAACGCTAAAAGCGATGTCAGCAACGCCAGGAGGATGTTGGTGCAGAAACTGAGCAACGGGACTCGCCGATGTCAGGGGTGAAGACAGCAAAAAATAAACTGAGCCGCTTTTGACCACTTCCGTGCGAGTGTGGTTGCTTACCTCAGCGGCTACTGCTTGAAACCCTAGCAGTAGCACAAACCAGTCGCGCGACGCTTTGGCATCTTCAACATAGAAGTGAACGTGGTCAATTTTCATGGTTTATCCAGTCTGAGCAGCTCTACCTGAGTGTAAATTTTGCCCTCTTCCTGGCATTTACAGGTCATTCTTGAGAAAGAATCCCTCCTTTGATAAAGCGCTGAGTGCTTTAGGCATTAGGTTTCCCTGCCCTGTTGAGAACCGAGTGGGAGATGGCAAAGCAGCACAGAGTCAGTAAAAAAACAGCAAATTTTATCCGTGGTGTACTCAGTTCGCAATGACGATTTAGAAAAACAGGTGGCTTTCTGGTTGAATATTAATTTCCATCGGCACCGCTTGCGGATCGGCGCTGAGCGCGAACAGAATTGCATCAGCAGCAGTTTCAGGGCTAAGCATCTTTTTTCGATCGACTTTTAGGCTGACATTGTCCCAAAAAGGAGAATCAACGCCGCCAAAATAGAACAGGGTGAACTTGATGCCGAAGCGCTTCAGCTCATCTGCCATACACTTGCTGAAACCGACGACGCCAAACTTGGAGGCACAGTAAGCCGATGCCATCGCCATTGAGTGCTTGCCCAGAATCCCCACCACATTGCAGATATGACCGCTTTTCTGCTCCTTCATCGCCTCCGCAGCTGCCTGACAGGTGTAGAAGCTGCCTTTTAAGTTCACGTCGAGCATGGCGTCTAAATCTGCGGGTTCTAACTGGTTGTACTGCTTCATGACGCCAGCGCCCGCCGCATTGACTAAAACATCAATTTGACCAAAGTGGGCGATCGCTTTTTCCATTAGCGTCTCCACTTGCTGCGGTTTAGTAATATCTGTCGGTACGGTTAAGACTTGAGGGAGTCCAGATGCCAAGTTTTCCAACCGACTGCTATCTCTTGCCGCTAGTACCAACCGCGCCCCCATCGGTGCTAGTTTGCGAGTTAAGACAGAACCAATGCCGCCGGTAGCACCAACGATGACAACGACTTTATCTTGCATATTCCTTTACATTTCTTTACATCCTCTCCCATCATACTGACCGCGATTCATTCTGCTCAAACCAGTGATTTCTCGTTTCCAAGGTGAGGAGACCTCGCCTAAGAACGCTCTCAGGAGGCTCTTGCTTGCCGCCATCACCGAGAAACTCTAGGAAGAGGGTGGGAACACCGTAGTAGCACCTAAGCGCAGCAGCAGCCCATCCAGTAGGCATTTCCTCGTAGAGCCTCTCAAAGCAGAAACCGCGAAAATGAGCAGACTTCCCAGGTAAAACCTTGACATTTCGTAAAAATCGAGGCTGTGATGGACAAAGTGCGTGAGAGTTCCTGCTTCAGGTTGAGTGAATCATGGATTGGATAGTCAAAGAGACCGGGGAAATATTTGCTGGCTTATCCCAGCTATTTACAACTCCGGTTTTTGAAATCGGCAACACCCGTCTTTCTCTCGGTTCGATTGTCCAACTGATTTTGTTAGCGATCGCTGTCTTTATTGCTTCTCGCGCTACCAGCGAGTGGATTAAGCGGAAAATTCTGGTGCGGGTGAAATTGGATCGAGGAACGCGAGAAGCGATCGCAGCGGTCATCGGCTACCTTTTAGCCGGTTTCGGATTTATGATTGTCCTGCAAACAGCAGGCATCAACCTGAGTTCTCTAACGATATTCGCTGGAGTGATTGGAATTGGGTTGGGCTTCGGATTACAGAATTTATCCAGCAACTTTATCAGCGGATTGACGCTACTTTTTGAACAACCGATTAGAGCCGGAGATTTTATTGAAGTTGACGGTCTGTTAGGAACTGTAGAAAATATTTCTATTCGTTCTACGATTGTTCGGACACTGGATGGCGTTTTTGTCATCGTTCCCAATGTTCGATTTGTAGAAAACCATATTATTAACTGGACTTATAAAGACCCCAAGTGTCGCATCCATATCCCGATTGGAGTTGCCTATGGGAGCGAACCCATCTTAGTCACAGAAGCACTTTTAGCGGCTGCTCGAATGGAACCAGGCGTTTTATCTTCTCCTGCTCCTAAAGTTTGGTTTAAAAATTTTGGGGAAAGTTCTTTAAATTTTGAGCTATTAGTTTGGATCGATCGACCGCAGGGTAGCGATCCCATCAAAAGTTCTTTAAACTTTGCGATTGAGAATGAATTTCGCGACCGGGGAATCGAGATTCCTTTTCCCCAGAGGGATATCCACATTCGCAATTTAGAAGAAATAACGCATCGGTTTCATAAAACCAGCGCGACAGATGTTCCTAATGGCAAAGTCAATTCGCACAATAGTACTATCACACCCAACCCCAAAGTTCTTCCCAAATCCCCCGATAATTGGACGCTGCGCGATTTGTTGCGGAGAGTCACTTTCTTTGAGTCGTGTACGGATTTAGAACTGCGTCAATTGATTGAGTACGGATATCGACAACTGTATCCAAACGGACAGGCTGTTTGTCAAGAAAATGACCCTGGCGATTCATTTTATATTATTCTGACTGGCTCTGTAGAAGTCTTTTCTCAAAAAGCAGAGAAATATATTGCAACGCTTCACAAAGGGGAATTTTTTGGAGAAATTTCTTTGTTGCTAGGAACTCCTCGCTCAGCAACAGTTCGCACTTTGGAAGATTCCATTTTGTTTGTCGTAGACCGCAACGACTTACAGAAGCTTTTAGTCACGCATCAGGAGTTAGCCGATCAGATTGCCCAAAAGTTATCAGAACGGCAACAGGCGTTACGAGATTTGGGAATACTGACAGAAGAAGTCTCCGAACAGACTCCTTTAATCCGAATCCGTCAACGAATTCAAAGCCTTTTTGGCATCTAAGAATTAATTTGTTTAATATAAGCAATGGATCGCGATTTGATTTAGGATTTTTGAGCGATCGCTACTTGATATGTATTTGCTGCCTTCTTCAGTTTAAAAGTATTATTTGATTTCAAAAAAACAGGAAATTTACTACCTAATTGTAAGTCCTTGAGAACTTTGGTAATGGGTTGCTTATAGCGTTTATGAAATTCACTACCTACACTGGGAATTCCAATATAGCTTCCTGGAGAATGAGCTGTTAAATCATTTATTATAATAACTAATGCCTTTTCTAGCTCTATTTTTGACGTGATTTTACTGAAAGAGCTTGGCTTTTGAGTTTTTGACTCAATTTCTTTTTCAAAAGTTTTAACCATCAAATTATTTTCCTGGTTCATATCAAAGATAGTTACATATAATTCAGCTTGATCTTGGGGTTGATGCACAACAAACTCGGAGGGACGTTCTAGAAAAATGTCTCTAGCTCTCTTGCCCGGAGTATGAGCAGATACTACCTGACTGATAGTGATGTTATATGTTGTATGAAAAAGCTGTGAAAGTCTAGAAAGCTTTATCCATGAGTTAGCAGCCCCTTCTTTTTCAGCTTTAATTAACTGTTTGAGCTGGATAATACATTGATCGAGAGAGGGAATTTCTGAATTAGGTTTGAGAGAACGAGTCTGAGAATGACCCGTCTTACTATTGAGGACAGTTATATTCTCTCCTTGTTTGCAAACTAAATATACTGTTAATCCGTGAGTTTGAAGCGTAGTACATAGATGAGTCATTACCTTGTCGGATGAGCAGACAAAAACTTCTTTAGCAGTCGGATAATGTACAAAAATAGAAGAGCCAACTGTTGCCATTTTTACATCAGCGCTGTCTTTACCAGCAGGAACATGAATGAGTTCGTAGCCGCGCCCGTGTAGTTCTGCATCTTGCTTTCCCATATTGCGCCAATTTGCAAAAGCAATTTTGATTTGGATGGGATAAGTACAGACTGCCGCCAGGAACTTTTCTGTTTCGGTATCGAGTTGTAAGTTTTCGGCATCCAAAAGCAAAATCGCGATGTGTTGCTCTGGAATCAGCACTCGCGGCGCTTCTGGTGGAGGTGAAAAGCCTGAGCCATTTCTGGGAGCTATTTCAGATGCTGAATCGATTAAAATACGGAGTTTTTCTATTAATTTACTAGATATCGGCAATTCTAAACATTGAGGAGTTAAGATTAATCGCAGTAACTTTTGTACTGTTTTAATTAGTGTGTCTCTATCAGGTGCTTTGTTGAATTCTGTTTGCAGTTTTAATAGGAAAGAGGATTGATAGAGAGCATCACTCCAAGGAACATTCCGGTACTTTTCAGTTAATAATTTTGGCTGCTGTTGCTGAACAAAAATAATGGTTTGATAGATACAGAAACTAATTTCCTTAATGACAGTAGAATCATTTACCGACGTCACGCGAACGTTATCTGGCATAGTTTTTTTGGGTTATATTCAGGCGGCGTATCCCTGAAGTCTCTAGGGAGCGCTCTTAGGTTTAGGATTCCCCTCATAATAAAAGAAAGTGCTTTATACTTCTTAATCTTTACTATGGCAAGAGACTTGCGGGGATTCATCAAGCTACTGGAAGAACGAGGGCAGTTACGGAGAATCGATGCCCTAGTTGACCCAGATATGGAAATTGCTGAGATTTCTAACCGGATGTTACAACGCGGTGGTCCTGGGCTGCTATTTGAAAATGTAAAAGGATCAGCTTATCCGGTGGCGGTGAACCTGATGGGTACAGTTGAACGGATTTGCTGGGCGATGAATATGCAGCATCCGTTGGAGTTGGAGGAACTGGGCAAAAAGCTGAGTATGTTGCAACAGCCGAAGCCACCGAAGAAGATTTCTCAGGCGGTGGAATTTGGCAAGGTGCTATTTGATGTGCTGAAGGCGAAACCGGGGCGCGATTTTTTCCCAGCCTGTCAGCAAGTGGTTATCCAAGGCGATGATCTGGATCTGAACCAATTGCCGTTAATTCGTCCTTATTCTGGGGATGCTGGCAAGATTATCACGTTGGGCTTGGTAATTACCAAGGATTGCGAGACGGGGACGCCGAATGTCGGTGTTTATCGCCTGCAACTGCAATCGCACAACACGATGACGGTGCATTGGCTATCGGTGCGGGGTGGTGCGAGACATCTACGCAAGGCGGCGGAACAGGGGAAAAAGTTGGAGGTGGCGATCGCACTCGGTGTTGACCCTCTGATCATCATGGCAGCTGCAACGCCGATTCCAGTCGATTTATCAGAATGGCTGTTTGCCGGACTCTACGGCGGTTCTGGGGTGCAGTTGGCAAAGTGTAAGACGGTAGATTTAGAAGTGCCTGCCGACTCGGAATTTGTCCTAGAAGGCACGATTACGCCGGGGGAAGTGCTGTCAGATGGCCCCTTTGGCGATCACATGGGTTATTACGGCGGTGTGGAGGATTCGCCGTTAATTCGCTTCCAGTGCATGACGCACCGCAAAGATCCAATATATATGACGACTTTTAGCGGTCGTCCGCCGAAAGAAGAAGCGATGATGGCGATCGCGCTGAACCGCATCTATACCCCGATTTTGCGACAACAAGTGTCAGAGATTGTTGATTTCTTCCTCCCAATGGAGGCGTTGAGTTATAAAGCGGCGATTATTTCCATTGATAAGGCATATCCGGGTCAGGCGCGACGGGCTGCTTTGGCTTTTTGGAGTGCTTTACCTCAGTTTACTTACACCAAGTTTGTGATTGTCGTGGATAAAGATATTAACATCCGAGATCCGCGTCAAGTGGTGTGGGCAATTAGTTCTAAAGTTGACCCCGTGCGTGATGTTTTCATTTTGCCGAATACGCCTTTTGATACTTTGGATTTCGCCAGTGAAAAAATTGGTTTAGGCGGACGCATGGGAATTGATGCGACCACGAAAATTCCTCCTGAAACCGAACATGAATGGGGCGAACCTTTGGAATCCGATCCAGATGTGGCGGCGATGGTGGAACGACGCTGGGCAGAGTATGGTTTAGCCGACTTGCAATTAGGAGAAGTTGATCCGAAATTGTTCGGCTACGATATGAAGTAATTGTTTGGCACCAGCACTAACGCTGGTGTTAAATAATTGGGAAAATTATGGCTAAAAAGGCGAACAAGACAGCATCAAAGCTAACCGTAGGATTAGCGCTAGCTAGCATGAGCTGGGTTATCAATACTGGTACGGCTAATCTTAGCGTATTAGCACAACCAATTAATGAAAAAAAATGCGATATTTCTGCGGTTGTCATAGACAAAGATCCGCAAGGTTTAAATGTGCGTAGTGGCCCAAGTAGTAATAGTCGAATCTTAGGAAAAATCCCCACATATGAGTCAGTTGAAATCATCGCTTCCTCTGGAAATTGGGTAAAAATTACGAATGCTGATAGAGAAATTGGCGGCTTTCAGGGAACTGGCTGGGTGTTTTTGTCCATGTTAGGCACTGCAACAAGGGGCTATGAAACGAATGGCGTTAATCTTTATGCCAATCCCAGTCAGCAAAGCCGAAAAATCGCACGAGTTCCACGTAGAACTGATGTTAAATTAATAGGCTGTCAGGGACAATGGGCGCAGATTGAATATCGAGGTGTTAAGGGTTGGCTGAAAAGTGACGATCAATGTGGTGTAGGCACAACCTGTTCTTAATTGTTTTGCGGGGTGCAATAGATTAGGTTTATGGGCTAGTGCGATCTCTCTCAGACGCAGATGTGGCTTGGGCTGATAAATTGTTGCGATCGCAAGCTTTACGGTAGTTCAAGCTTGAAGAGGAGCGTAGGAGGAAGTCTTAGGCGATCGCCTGCTGTGTCTTTTCTATAGCTTAAGTGAATTTTATTGAGAATAGACCCGCAAAACCCCAAGGTTAGCTGCTTTGGGGTTTTGCTTTATCAATAATTTACAGGCGATCGCATATCCCAAACGGCTTACAGACACAAATAGGCAGTTGAACGCTTGAATTTGTAATCCATCTTAAAGCTCAGAGTTCTGAGTTTTAAGATGAGACGAAACCACGAAGATTGCATTGCCCTTCTTGAACAAATTCGCTGGAGTGGAAAGCCAAAGTGTCCCTATTGTGAATCGAAAAATGCTACAGCATACAAGAATGAACGCAGATACCACTGTAATTTCTGTTTTACTTCATATAGCGTTACAGTTGGCACTTTATTTCATAAGACTCATGTAAACTTGGAAAAATGGTTTTTCGCGATTCACCTTGTCCTAAATTCACCAGAAAGTATCAGCGTGCGTCAGCTTGCCAAGGAGGTTGGGGTTAATAAGAATACAGCAGCCTACATGATTGAGCGTATCCGTAAAGCGTTGGTTGAGGAAGCCGAGTTACTACGGAGGCTTATCGAAGCTGACGAGTATTAAACAAGTCTAAAAACTTTTGCAGTGTTTAAATGAGACTGATAGTAGGCTCTATGTTCTGTGTCATATGAGCTTAATTTTTTTGTTAAGTCCTTATCTAGAAAGGCATTGCCATGTTAAAAACTCTTTTTAAATCAACGACTGTCACACTCTTTAGTCTTTACAGTGCCTTTCTTTGGTGGATTGGCTACGAAATCGGTAGGATACCTGATAAAAATGAACTTGTTTTAGAGAGAGAAAAAATAATTTATCCTTTTTTATTAGGCTTAATTCCTTTAGCAGCAGCGGCTCTTAACTATTTTATTAATACTCAAATTGAGGAGCAATCAAAAACCATAATAGAGGAAAAAGAAAAGGAATGCGAAAATAAGGTTAAAAGCTACGCAATTAACCATTTAAGAACTTTAGGATTAGTAGAAATAGAATTAAGAAAATCGAATGAACCTGTTGCTACTGAATGCTTATTAAAAGTTAATTCTTTTAAAGAAATTTTTAAAAACTACGTTAATAACTATGAGGTATCTCAAGAAATTGTCAAGTGGTTAGACAATAGAAAAGAGCGTGAAAAGTTATTAGAAAAAATCGTCGCTGAAACATTACGAAAAAATAATATTTCAGCTATGTCTTCTGTATCTAGAGCTTTTAGCCAAGATATTGGTAGGTGTGTAAATTGGTTACGGGATAGTATTGATGTGCTTGACAAGCGTCGAGTATATCCGCCTGAAATGACTACAGCTTTATCAAAGATAGGTAATAATTTCAAGCCCTATAAAGATGCGCTCACGGCTATTAAATTAGATGATGAACTACAACAACGCTCTGGCAACACAGGCATTATTGAACATTATCTTGACGAATTGATAAAAGAACTTATGAAAAGTTAATAATAAATGTCAGTCAATGAATGATTATGGGCGTAAAACTACACCCATCTTTTTGGTACCTTATTTAGCCCAAAAGTGCAAAGATATATCTAAATACCCTGTTAGTGTTATTTAAATTAATCTGGCAGTAAAGTTCTTATTTTTACACGCAGTTGAAACCAACAGGAATTCATAATTTGATCGTCTCTATAAAGATTTGCGGCGGGTTCTGATAAATTTGGCTCAACCTGCTTTACTTGTTCTTGTAAATCGGATTGCACATTCAATAAAAGCTGCTCAATCTTTGAATAGGGAGCTATGTCTTTTGCTTCAGGGTGTTTTTTCAAGATAGATTGAATTCCTTCTACAAGAATTAGACAAGTTTTTAAGGCGTCTAAAGTGCTAAGTAGCCTCTCCGCACCGGAGTTGCTAGGTACTGGTGCATTAGCTTGTGACATTTTATTTTTAAAGGTAGGAGTTTAAAGAATTACTAAGTCAAGATCGTAATTTCTTTATTCTTAAGAAGTCACTACCGCTAACTAGGACACTGTAACTTCTTCTACACTTTAATCAAGGTTAAAATTAGAGGGTTATTAAGCAACTAATAAGCAACTAACCGATCGCATCCCCATCCACTACAAACGCGATCGCTCTCCTCTGCCACAATAAAGAAAACTTTTACACAAAATATTCTTATGAGTACCCAAGTCACTCTTACCCTGCCAGATGAGGTTTACCGTAGAGCTGAGCGACTAGCACAACTGAGCAGCCGAGATGTCGCTGATGTCCTGGCAGATACAATTGAGCTTTCACTATCACCACTTGGTCTACACTCAGAAGCAATTAAACCAGTATCAGCTTTATCTGATGATGAAGTGATGGCTTTAGCGCAGCTTCAGATGGAACCGGATCAAGACCAAAGTCTGAGTAGACTGTTGGACAGACAACAAGATGGGACACTTACACAAACACAACGTTCCGAGTTACTAGCGCTGATGCAGGTTTACGAAGAAGGCTTGTTATAGAAAGCCCAAGCAATGAGTGAAGCAGTACGACGCGGCTTGATGGAACCTTGTCGAACGAGAGGGCTTTCGGGATGGTCAACACTTTCATGATTGTCAGTTTTACATCAGCAGTCAATCCCTGTGTGCCAACCAATTTCTAGCCGACACCATTGGACATTGGGGGATTGAAAACCGGCTCCATTGGGTTAGAGATGTTACCTTCGCTGAAGACTTTCCACCCCGACGCGGTGGCAATGCTCCGGTTAATTGGGCGATTTTACACAATTTTTTCATTACCATCGCCAGATTTCTTGGTTTCCGAACTATCCCTCAGGCGCAACGCGCTTTAGCCAATCAACTCTACCAAGTTTTTTCTCTTCTTGTATGAAACTACCCTGAAGGGAGGAGGGGCAGGGGTGGAGTTAAACTCCCCGTCTCCAGACGAGATTGATTGCGTCAGGAAAAGATTCTCCGATTCATCCGCATCGTCTGGATAAATGGGCGATCGCTGCCACCAATGCTAATGGTTTCACTGGCTTCGCGACGTGTGTCTGAAAGCCAGCTTTGACAGCCCGCGAGCGATCTTCTTCTCTGGCATACGCTGTCAGAGCCAAAGCTGGAATTCCCTTTTGTTGTGCATCCAGCGCCCTAACTTTGCGGATAAAAGTATAGCCGTCCTCGTTCGGCATATCGATGTCGCTCACCAGGACATCCGGACGCCAATCCGAAGCATCGTCAGTTAAGACTGCCATTGCCTCTTTTGCGGATGCAACTGCCATCACTTCGCCTCCGTAGTGTTGCAAGATAACCGTCAGCAACTCACGGGCATCGGCTTCATCATCTACTACCAGCACTCGCAATCCGTTGAGTCCTGGAGGACACTCTGAGAGTCCTTCGTTGTCCCTTGTCCAGAATCCCTGCTCGATATCCTTTGGCTCGATGAGGACAGCGAGGATCGGCAGCTTCACTGTAAAGGTTGCGCCTTTTCCTTCTCCCGGACTTTGGGCAAAGACCGTACCTCCGTGCAGTTCTATCAAGTGGCGGGCGACGGCTAACCCCAGTCCCAGTCCGCCGTATGACCGGGTGATGGAGCTATCAGCTTGACGGAAACGATCGAACACATAGGGGAGAAAGTCGGCAGCGATTCCCTGTCCGGTGTCGCTGACTTGAATCTCAACCCAAGAGTTGCTCCGCTCCAGCCGCACCTCGACTCGCCCCCGTTTGGGTGTAAACTTCACTGCATTCGACAGTAAATTCCATACAACTTGCTGCAAGCGGTCGGGATCGCCGCAGATTAACCCTGCGGAGGAATCAAGAAAAGACTCCAATCGAATCGACTTGGCACTAGCCGCCGGTTGGATGGTCGCGATCGCAGCTTCAATGACGGAGGATAGCTCCAGCGGACGGACATAAAGGCGAAATTTCCCCTGAATAATCCGCGAAACATCCAGCAGATCCTCAATTAGCTGTGTTTGCAACCGAGCATTACGCTCAATTGTCTCCATTGCCCGCACAATAATCGCTTCGTCAAGCTTCCGAGTCCGAAGCAACTGAGTCCATCCCAGCATTGAGTTGAGGGGGGTGCGAAGCTCGTGAGAGAGGGTTGCTAAGAACTCATCCTTCAGGCGGTTGGTTTCTTCAGCTGCCATTCTCGCCTGTTGTTCGTAAACGAGCAGTTTTTCGCGCTCTTGTTCGGCTTGCTTGCGCTCGGTAATGTCGATACAAGAGCCGATATAACCGACAAAGCTCCCGCCTGGAGTCAGCCGGGGAACGCCTCGATCGAAAACCCAGCGATACTCGCCATCAAAGCGCCTCAGGCGGTATTCCATTTCAAAATTTTCGCGGGCATCAAAGGCAGTGCGGTATGTTTCTACACACTGCTGAAGATCGTCAGGATGGAGGCTTTGCGTCCAACCCATGCCGATTGATTCTTCTAAAGTCCTGCCAGTAAAGTCGAGCCAGCCTTTATTAAAATAATTACAAGTTTTGTCGCAATCGCACATCCACAACATCACGGGAGCCATATCTGCCATCAGGCGAAATCGTTGTTCGCTTTCCCGCAGCGACTCCTGCGATCGCTGGCGCTCGGTAATGTCGCGGTAAGCGATCGCGATACCCGCTACACTCTTCACATCTAGTAAATTATTGGCGATCGCTTCAAAATCTCGCCAAGAGCCATCGACTTTCTGGATGCGAAACTGTGCGGTAATTTTGCTGGTTGGAGAGTTGCTAGTTGGAGAATTCAGTGCATCTGCTAATAGTTTCTCTCCTTGGGGGCGATCGCTCGGATGAACAATTTCAATTGCTTTTTTCGAGAGCCAATTTTCCGGTTCGTAGCCCAAAATCGATTGAATGGAGGCGCTGGTGTAGCGAATCGTGCCATCAGCTGCAACAATCACAAGAATGTCAGAGGCATTCTGCGCTAAAGCCCGGAACCGCTCTTCGCTTTCCCGCAGTGCCTCTGCTCTGGCAAGCTCAATTTTTAGCCGTCGATCGAAGACAGAACCCAGCAGCGCTAGCGCCAGCACGATCGTCGTGGCAATTCCAATTTCAACTGCCAGCCAAGAATTGTCCATCATCAGGGACAACTCCATCCCGGAGGGATTGGTTGATTGATAGCTTACCGCTGCCATCCCGGTATAGTGCATCCCTGCGATCGCGCATCCCATGACAATCGCGCTGCCGATCTTTCGCAAGTTCCCGATTAATGTCGCCGCTGTACGCAGATGAAAAGCTAACCACAAGGCGAGCCAGGAAGCACTAATGCCGATCGCCATCGAAACTGCTACCAGTCTAAGGTCATAGGTAACGGTCGCTTCTAACCGCATCCCCGCCATGCCTGTATAGTGCATCGCGGCAATGCCACAGCCCATGAAAATGCCACCCGCGAGTAATCTTCGCCAACCCATTTGTTCGCGGCTAACGATATACAAAGCTGCGCCGGAAGCGATCGCTGCGACTCCCATCGAAACCAAGACGGTGGGGAAATCGTAAGCCATTGAGATTGGCAGGCAATAGGCGAGCATTCCGATAAAATGCATCGACCAAATGCCACTTCCCATCGCGATTGCACCTCCCGCTAGCCACAGCTTCCGCCCACGTCCTTGAGCCGCCGTGACTCGTCCCGCTAAATCCAGCGCCGTGTAGGAAGCGGCGATCGCGATCGCCATCGAAAGCACAACCAGACGTAAATCGTAGGTTGCTATCATCTCTTGGGCTGCATCATTGATTCCCTTCATCTCTATACTGAACGCTGAGATTGTGGTGGCAATCGCAATCTCTCACGATCGGATTGCCTGATTCAAGTGTTTAAATTTTATCGGAGCAGCGGTTGAAAACTGTTTAACCTTCAGGAATAGCCTGAGTATATCTTCCTATGAGTTAATCTTATGGAAATCGAGGAGAAGGAACAGAGAACGAGGTAGAATGCCCCTGCACCCCTACCCTTTTTACTTGTCCTTTTTCACCTGCCTTTTTTACTTCTGGCGTTCGCCATTTTTGCCAAACCGAGTTTCTTGTAACGTTGTGCCAATGCCTTGAATGATGCCGCGTCCAATTAAGCCAATGCCTCTGCCGATTACTTGCGTGAGGACGTAAACAACACCGCTACCTAGGAAGGCAACCGTTGAGCGCAGACGTGGCGCGATCGCATCTCTAGTTTCTAGCGCTAGCGTACAAGCGAGTTGGGCACCCCTGAGTTGCTGTAATTCATCAGTGCGGGGGGCATAAATAGAGATTTTTTTGATTCCAATGCCACCCAGCGCTAGCAGAAGATATCGGCTTTCAAAAATTGCGGTTGGCTCACCCACATATCTTTCTAAACGATATTTCCACGATAAATTGTTCCGAAATCGAGCAATTTCCCGCGATGAAATTAACCGTCTATCGTAAAAAATCTGCTTAATTGCTTCCACATCTGCGAAATAGTTCAGCAGGGGTTGGACAACGCTATTGGCAATTTGAATTAATAAATTCTCCAAGATAACTTCTGCTCGATCCCGCGCTTCCGGTGTCCCAAAAGAGTAGGAAACATTATCAATCATCAGCGGAGTTTGAAAAAGCAAATAGTTGATGATTTCGACAACCAGAGGAATTTTATCTAGAAAAGATTGTTGAATAATTGTTGCATCTTGTAACAATGTATTGACAATATCTACTTCAAGGTTTCCGACTTGAATCGTGCAATATTTGCCAAAAAAATCAGTGGTAGACGCTTGCCACAAATCCCGCAGAATCAGCGAGTGCTTCAGAGCGATCGCTTCCGGCTGTAGCTGGGAAAAGCGCAGTTCCTCTAAGACATCCTCGAATTTACGCAAGATCAGATAGAGCAATTCCCGTTTCTTTTCTTCCAGCAGAATATCAATTTCCAACGGAGAGCCAGTCAGATTCTTGAGTCCGAATTGAAGTTTATTTAAAGTAGCGTCTAGCAGGGGGCTGAGGATCGAGGATTCAGAAAGTGCTGAGGACTGAGTCGCGAGTGTTGAGTCTAACGAGGGATTATTTCTTCTCCTCGGTTCCGGGGTAGGGAGAGGAGTCCCACTGCGGCGATCGCGACTTCCCGATCTAGGTGGGTTGAGGAGGTCATTCGGGTTTTCCTCAGGGGGGTCAGTAAAACCCGTCCCTGCCACCTGATTTCTTGCGCCTGTCGTCGCCACAGGTAACAGCTGATTGACCAGCCAACGGGCTGTCCGCAATTCTCGTCGCCGTCCCGTTAGGATGAACCAGTCTAGTGTCGAAAGATTGGGGTTTTGTACTTGGTTTGTCACCTGGGCGATCGCGGTATCGATTTGCCGTAGTCCCGACTGACGGATTTGCCAGAGCAAGGATGAACGACTTTGTATGACATCTGAGGCTTCTACAGGCGCGTCGTTTTGCGTCTGTACGAGTTCTGACCAGTAAACTTCCCCAACGGCTACCTGACGAAGAGCTGGCACCAGAACCGAGAGATCGGTGCCTTTGGGGCAATAGCCCTCGACGCCTAGGGTTCTGGCTGCTATCAGTTCCTCTGGCGTGAGTCGTTGGCTGAGAAGGAATATCGGTAATTTCGGGAATTGCGTCTTTAATTCCTGGCACAGCTGCAACCCGATCGATCCCCCCAAAGACAAGTTAGAGCGACCTAGGTTTAGTTCTAAAATCACCAGATTTGGAGCGTTGTCTGTACCAACTCCATCTGCCAACGTCTGCAAAGCGTCAGCAACGCTATCCGCCTGGGCAACGACTTGCAGGTCGGGAAACGACGCCAAAGCGGTGCTAAGACCCAACCGAAAAATCGGGTCATCATCGATTAGCATCAACTTGAAGCGGCGAACAGTCCCAAGGGTATCCGCTACGCGATCGCTCATCAACAACCTCCTGCTTCACACCGCTTTCTCCCTGCTATAACAGATTACTCATTCCAGGGGCGATACGAACAGAGCGCGATCGCGTACCTTGGAAGCGAGGATAACGCCTCGCGCAGAAAAAGTCAGTTCGCCACGCTTGTACTTTCCCTTGTATTTTCCACAGAGCGCGATCGCTGCTATCTAACTATTTTTTTGTTTTTTGGGAAATTTATCTTAAATCATCCTATTTAATCTTCCCCTGTCTTTAGTTCACGCTAAAGAAAAAGTTGTAGATTTTAGAGCGGACAAGACCCACAAAATGCGATTAGAGCAGGCATTGCTCCCCCTGCTACTACAGAAACATCATCATCTAGTTCCTGTATTGAAAATCGAGCCGCTATTGCTATAGTCAGATATTTAGCACCTAGAAGCTCTAACTATAGAACTATGCTCAGACTCGACATCTCCTATAAGCTAACGAAGACATACAAAAGCTGGAAATCATTCAAAGCAAGAAGCTTCGGATGAATCACAAATAGGAGGCTTTCTAAGCCACAAACGGTGCATTTATTAGCATCTTGTGTTTTTGAAAGAGGAACTGACGCTGATGACAGCAAAATTTTTTAAGTCAAGTATCAAATCCCTGAGCATTCTTTCTGCGGTTGCCTCGCTCCCGCTACTCTTGAACGGGATGAGTGCAAACGCTGCCGGGATTAGTGCTTCTCAGATCAACCCTGAGATAAATGAAGTGCCCATCGATATGCACGGTGGGAGCTATGAGCAGCCAACAAGACAAGCGCAGCTGATTCCCGATCCCACTGGGCGTAATGAAGGGCCAACTGTGCCCGCTGAAAACATAGCACCTGCAAAATTTAATCCCCTTGCCCGCTATTCTCCCTCACCCGCGCCGATGCTAAAAAGCGGTAGTCAGGGAGCAGTAGTGACAGAAGTTCAGACAGTATTAAAAAATCGAGGACTCTATAAAGGCGGAATTGATGGCGTATATGGGTCGCAAACGCGCTCAGCCGTCATCGCCTTCCAGCAGTCGAGAAACTTAAGCCCGGATGGCATCGTTGGCCCTCGGACTTGGGAAGCGATGATTGCAGCTTAAAGCAGATACAGAACGATGGGCACTCTCCAGCAGGAGCGTGCCAATAAAAGAGAAAATGCTGAAAAAGTCAAGCAGCCAAACAAAGGCTGCCTATGCAGCCTTTGTTTATTTCGCCCCAGGATGAGAGGCTGGGGGAATTATCCAAGCCTTGGGAAACTTTACTGTCCCTTCTCGGTGAGGGAGATCGACAGCGTCAATAATTCCCCTCCGGCTCACTATTCGTTTGAGATTCAGAGGAACTGTCTTCGATAGACTGCTGAAGTTCAGCTGCCTTTTGTCTTTCTATTAAAATGGCTTCTCGTTCAGATGCCCAACGAGCGATCGCTCCTTGCGCTTCTCGATACAGTGCCCGACCGTAGCGAATCCTAGAAGCCTTATTAATTGCCGCAGTGAGCCGCCCATCAGCCGCTAAAGCGTTCGCCTCGTTAAGAATCGGCGTATCTTCAGCGATTTGAATTTGCGTTACCCAATCGCTCAGCGATGCCTGTGCCTCAGAGTACAAAGCACGTCCAGGAGCGATTTTGGAGGCAGCTGCAACCGCCGCCTGGAGATTTCCCTGCTGAGCCAAACCTTTCGCTAAATCTAGGATCGGTCGGTCTTCCATCGTTTGGATAGCTTTAGTCCATTGGGCGATATAGGTTTGCGCCTCTATCCGCAAAGGCTGACCCAGCTTAATCCGGCTTCCCTCCTCAACCGCCGCCCTCAAACTTTCTAGAGTTCCCGGTGTAGCCAGCTGTTTAGATCGGGCAAGGGCGATTCGGTCTTGAATTTGTTGAATTTGCTTCCGCCAGTGGGCAATTTGAGTTTGGGCTTCGATGCGTCCAGGTCGTTTGGGCGCGATCGCTTGGGCTTGGCTAATCGCAAATTCAAATGCCAACGGTTGATCGAAGCTGGCTATTGTTTCGGCAAATTGCATTTGCAGCCGATCTTGTAAATTAGATTGCCAAAGCGCCTCGGTCACTCGTGCTTGCTGGCGAAGCGGACTTTTTGGGGAAATCTGACGCAGCGCCGCTTGCGCCTCTAGGAAGCTGAGGATTTTATTTTCCTGAGCAACTGCATAAGAACGACTCAGTTGAATCCAATCTTGAGCTTCCTTATAGACTGAAGTCTTCGGAGGAATCAGCTGGGCGGCGGTAATAGCACGGTCAAACTCTTCCTTCTCGAAATGCTCGGCAGTTATTTTTAGCAACTCCTGGCTCCAGAGATTGATTTCGGCTTTTGCCTTTGATTTGACATAGGTGTTGGGGTTCACCTTTCCTGCCAGGGCGATCGCTGGCGCGTATCCCTCAGGTGTCTTGGCTTCGGCAAATGTCTGCGCCTCTTCTAACTGTTGCCAAGCTTTTTTTTCCTGAGTCATCCGATCGATCAGTTTATCCAGTTGTTTTTGATCCCAGTAGCGGTTATCGAGGCGAGACAAAGCCTGTATTTGCAAAGAAGCTTCAAACCACTTTTGTTCTTTTAAAGTTGCTAAGAATTTTTTGGTAATCTCCTCACCCTTCCGCCAATCCCCTTGCCATTGTTTCATCGCTGCTTGCACCTCTGGATACAAGGGGCTAGAGGAGGGAACTTGGCGGGCAATGGCGATCGCTCCCTTTAAATCTCCTTGGTCAATTTTCTGACGGGCGATCGCCAAGAGCGATCGCGACCAGTCTTCCATCAGCCGAGTCGCTTCTGGATACACCGGGTTATCGGGGGACAAGCTCTTGACGAACTTCATTGCCTCCACCAGCTGCTCTAACTTGCCCGACTGAGCCGCCTGCTGGGCGCAAGTCAACCGATCCATTTCCGGAGCTAAAGGCGACATATTTTTACAGTTAACTTGGGGAGGAATCGTTGCCAGCAAGAAGAAAGCCGCGAGTGCTGTCCCACCCAACCCAAAGATAATACTTAGCCACAACAGCCACCACCGCGAAAATTTGTTTCGCCGTTTAAGCGGTGTCAGAGGTGGCTGCATCGCTGAGGCAGGGGCTTCAGTTTGCTCCGCATCCTCGTCCCGGAGCTTGGTGGCAGATGCGCTGGCATTCGAGACGACTCTAATTACCAGTTTGCGTCCCTGCCGTTGCCGCAATCGGTTTGCCGTGCGTACTTGAAATTCATGTAATTGTCTTTTCACTACCATCTCACTACCACTACCCTTGAGTCCTCGTTTTGCTGCTCCTGCTTGATGACATCGATCCGGAGCCGAATCGCCGTCAGCGTAAAGGGTCTAAAACTGATAATAAAAGCTTTAAGTTTGTAGGGGTAAAGCTTTTGTGAGTGAATTTAGAGATCGAGCTGATTTTTTGCACCCGTGCTTCGCTCTTACATAAGTTATCCTGAAATTCAACTCAATTAGGGATGATGAAAAACAGCTTCTACCCCATTCATCACGATTGGTCGGCACACCAGCCGCCTACACTCCCGATAACATGACTAATAAGTGGCATATTGAGTTATTTCCTAGAATTGAGGTGGGATGAGCCTTAGCATTCGGCATTGGCTGGCGGAACGCAACATTGAACTGGCAACCTTGAGGCACCCAGGCACTCAGATTGCCGGAATTGCCTTTCGCATTGTCCGGGATATGGAACTCAAGAGCCTGACACCTTTTGATATTAGTGTCTTAGCGGAAGTCTTAGAACTACCTTTGAGAGCAGCTTGGGAAGTGGCAGGCGTAGCTTCCCAACTTTGTGTGGGGTTGCTGCGTATCCTGAGTCAAAAAAAGCCCCTGAAGCGCAACGAAGGAACCTGGCTAACTTTCCAAATTGCTTACCTGAATGCCTTACAAGGAATTTTAGAACAAGAATCTCAACTGAGAAGACCGTGGTTGTCTCGTGCAGGCGTCCCAGGCGAGTCAGAAGACTTGTACGGGCAGGTGTGGGATGCGCCCCTTTCCGATCCCCAGTTGCAAGCCTTACTGAAAACTTTGCGTCCCGGACGCCTCACCGATAGTCAGGCAGAACAAGCGCTGAGTATGGTGGGCGACTCCTTTCTCGTGCAGCAGATGAACAGTACCGGCATTGCCTGGTTGATCGCCAATGGTGCCGAGGAAACAGAAGCCAAGCTAATCGCCCAACGCCTGGTTCACGGACTCCCAGGATATTTACTTGCCGCGATCGCTGAAAATGCCCTGCCGCTGGCACAACTACAGAAATTTGTCCAGCTAGGGAATTTATCAACTTGGCAGGATACTCCTGGTGCGGGAAACCCGGAGCGGAAGCGTTCTGGGTTCTCCACCACTTTGAATTTTGAGCCAAATCAAAACTCAGACCCAAACACGCCACAATTTTCGCTGAACCTCGAACGAGAACGCTATCGAGCCAGCCTTCTACAATCTTTGAGCGAACCGTTACTGGCAGAACCTTTTGCCCTAAAGGATTTATACGTCCCTTTGAAGGGAGTGCTGCTCGAAGAAAGCTCCACCCGGTTAGAGACGAAAAATCCCAAGTCAGATCCGACCACGACACCGCTTGCCGCTAACGCCGTACCTGCGAAACCCGTGGATTTAATGGAGTGGGTCACGGCTCAGCTAAATGATACGACCAGCATTGCGGCGATCGAGAGTCTTCCGGGCACGGGCAAGACCAGTTTTTGCCAAATATTGGCATCAACCGTTGCTCAGGAGCTTTACCCTAGATGGATGCCAGCGTTCATCCGACTCAAGGACGCTACCTTGGGGCAAACTTTGGAGCAAACCCTGAACTCTGCCTTCCCTTGGGGCAGATTTACAGATGCAGATGGTTGGCTTTCACCAATGCATCCTCCTTGCTTGTTGATTCTGGATGGCTTGGATGAATTGCCCCGATCAAGCCACGCAGGGCGTCATTACCATGCCTTCCTGAACCAGCTGATGCAGTTTCAAGGGGAAGCAATGGCGTCTTTTGAGGGCACGCCCCGCCACAAGATTATTCTGACCAGCCGGACAACTGGGAGAGAAGGAGAATATTTCGATCTTGCCTCTACTCTGATACCTTTGCCCCACGATTTGCGGCGGCGGATTGCAATTCAGCCAATGGAACACGAGGAGTTCCGGGAGTGGTTCAAGCAGTGGTCGAAACTGCAATCGAAAGCGATCGCTCAAGGATATTTCGCCTTTGTCAAAGAAAGAGGCGGCTTTTCGACTCGTCCCGTTGGCACCCCAGGCGCTGCTAACGTACTCGCCGCCCTCGTCCGCAAGCCTTTGATGCTCTATCTACTGGGTATCTTGCATCGAGATGGACTGCTCAACGACACGATCTTTCACCTGACATTACCCCAAGCGAAGTTTGAAATTTACGACCGGATTTGCCGCTGGCTTTTGGCATACCCCGAAGCTGGCAGCGGTTCCATGCCTTTTGTGATTCGGGAAGGTCTGGCTCATGCTTACCGCAGCAATGATGCGATCGCTCATCTCCTGCAAAACCGACGCCCCCAAGACCTACGCCACCAGATGCAAGTGGCGGCACTGACCATTCTGCAAACAGGTCGCCATCAAGCCCCCCAATCCGCTGTAGAGGCGACCTTTACCAGAATGGTGACGGAGTCACAGAAACCGATAAACCCCCGCTTACAGCCGTCAGATGACACCCTGCCAGCCTTTTTCTTCCACACTCATCACTCAGCGATCGAGTTTTCTCACCGCAACCTGGGAGAATATCTCTGCGCTGAAGAAATTGCCACTCAGATGCAAGCCCTCACCCTACCAGTCCAAGATACCTACGGTGAATTCACCTTTGCGATCCACTCGCCGGTTAATGTAGCCCAGCATCTTTATCAATTACTGGGTTATGGCGTATTGTCAGTTGAAATCGAAGACATGGTAATTGAGCGACTGCGGCGGATTTTTGAGCGCAACCCGGCTCAGTTTAGCTTCAATGTTTTGTTTGAACGCCTCTATCGGTTTTACCGCACCTACTGTCGAGGTCGCTGGCTAGATGAAGGAATCGCCCACCAGTGTCATACCCAGTTGCAGGCGTTGCACAACCCCTTAAAAATCTTGCAAATCGATGCCGCCGTTGGGCTGAATGTCTTCTTGTTGCTCAGCGCGATCGCAAAGCAGATGCGCGAAGCACATCTCGGTCATCGGGCAACGCAGATTTCTTTCTGGCCTTGCGGCAACCCCGACCTGCCATCTGAATTTGACGCCGAAGCACTGCTGACTTTAATCGGTCGCACTGTTGTCCTATCTCCCACCGCCTTTTGGCAGAGGGCGCGGCACAGCCTCAGTCAATTACAGCTACGCTCTGCCTGTTTGAATCATGCTCTGTTAGCAGAGGCTAACCTCTGGCAAACTAATCTGTTAGCGGCTGAGCTAGCAGGAGCCAATTTAGCAGGTGCCAACCTCCAGCAAGCTAATTTGTCTTGGGCGAATCTCTCCGGTGCTGACTTATCAGGAGCCAATCTTGCTGGAGCAAGGCTTGAAGGGGCAAACTTAACCGGCGCTAACCTGCAAAGAACTAATCTTACGTTAGCGAACATCACTCATGCTTGTCTGTTTCAAGCCCAGTTAGATGACCAGAACCACTACTTTGCCCGGAAAAATGGTGCCCTATTTTCCTTGGAAGAGTTCCAGGCATACATTCAAAGATTACCCCGTCTCAAACAGGCTGGAAGCGCTCAGGACAAAGGCAGTGCAGATTCTGAACCTACAGTGTTTCTGATAGAAAGTGCCGAAGGAGAACCGATGTTGCCAGAAGCACCTACGGAGGACGAAGACGATGAAACGGTGATTGCAGAAACTTCTTCTACCCTAGGGGAACCCTTAGCATTCCAAGAAGCTCCGAAGGTAGATTCCCAATACGATGATGAGACGGCGCTAGTAGAAAACCCTCAACGAAGCAACTAGCTGTTGAGGGTGTTAAAAACTCTAGAACCGTATGAAGTATTTGTTAGGTTTCGCTAACGCCCAATTCCACTTACTAGCGCTAGTGGGTCTATTTGTAAATGTTAGGTAAAGGAAATTTGGAGCAGCGATTTAATCTCCAGTTTTCCCACCCTCAGTTAGCCCACTTAATCAAACTAGACAGCCTGCTACAAGCGTTTTTCACTAAACTTTAATCAGCCTGTAGTTACTCAAAATTTTCCGTCCCTACAAACGGTTTAAAAAATTATTGATATAGCAGCAATCGGTGTTAAAAAGTGGATTCTACCGTCTACTGATTACCCGTTCTCCGCTTGAGACCCAGATTCCGGTAATTTGTACCCGTAGAAATTAATGCAATATTCACTAATCCGAACCCCTGTTTGTTGTTCAATTTCTTTAAGCAGGGTTTCAGGCAGTTCTACATAAACATCCAAAATCTGATTGGTATCCAGACAGTTTACGTGGCTGTGAGCGTCGCTGATATTGCCGTACAAACGACCATCCGCACGCTCAATACACTCAATAATGCCTTGAACCGATAGCGCTTCTAAATTTTGATACACGGATGTATGACCGATGTCCTTACCTTGGTGGTTCAAGCGGTCATAAATTTCTCGCGCCGACAGGTGTTCTTTCGCTTGCCACAGCAATTCCAGAATGAAGCGGCGTTGACGGCTCACGCGCATACCCAGCGCTTGACACCGATTTAAGGCATCCTCTAACGAGCGAATAGGTTTAACCGCTGCCGCTTCTTTTTGCATACTTTAGACTTTGACACGCTTGCCTGCTAATCCAAACTCATTTCCACTTTAACCTAGCTATTCTCGGAATGTCCACCGTCCCAATATTCTAGGACAGCACTATCGAGTGCAGCCGGTTAATTGATTCTATTGTTGCAGTAAATTTTCTTCTAGAAGGCGGGCGATCATGGCGGTTCTAGAAGTGACACCTAACTTGCCAAAAATCCGGCGTAAATAGGTAGCAACTGTCCAATGGGTAATGCCCAGCTGATTCCCAATACACTTGTTGGGAAGACCCTGTGCGACCAATCGGGCAATCCGCTGTTCTTGGGGGCTGAGGCTAATCCCGCGTTCTGACTTGGGGCGACAACGCACCAAATAATAGTGGGTTCCGTCAACATCAGATTCAAAGATTACTTCATCCACCGTCTGCTCAGATTTTTGAATCCCTTTGGATGGACTAACAGAATCAACTTGTTCTACAAGGTGCTTGAGCATTTCTTGGGGGATCATTGCCTCTCCTTGTTCTTTGGTTTTCATTTAACGATCAGAACTCGTAATTTCACGCAAAGTATCAGGAGTAGATGCCCGATCTTTATCAAATCTTCACAAAGCCTTGTGGAAAATACTTACTTCCTGACATAGTGCTGCTACAGGAAAATTGAGATGGATTTCGGAGATGGATGAATCCCCCAGATTTTTTGCTGAATGCATCGTATTTGTTCTATGCTGAAAAACCTGGAAGCGAAGCCTCAAGTTGCCTGTATTGTAAAGATTGCAAACCTGTACGCCGTATGGTTGCTGAAAGAATATAAGACTAAAGTGCGATTAAGTGAGATTAAGTGCGATCGCGCTGAGTGGATGTCGCCAAACAAAATGTCTGTTAACGCAGTTATAACAGCGTGGATAACAAAAAGCTAACGACATCTTACAGCTAAAGCTCCTTTCTACCCTGGTCAAAAAGGGAAATGACGCTGGAAAGGCTATCAAGAGACATCAAGCGAATTGTCGCTAGCCCGATACAAAGCGTGGGACAACTAATTTAGAGCCGGGACTGACGTGACGGAGCAAGGCTGCAACAATGGAGAGAGAAGCCAGCGCTAGCCAGCGCTATTGTCGGCATTCAAAGTGTGTCACCTTAAGAATGGTTCAATGACGACAGCAATCGCGCTCAATTCTGACTTAATTCAAACTCTGGATCTGTCGCCGGTGCAGTCGGCGATCGAAAAGTTGCTCCAAGAGGGAGCGATCGCATCCTCGGAACAGCAACTGCGTTTTGAGATTGACTATCCCCGCGAACCGGAAGATCCACGAGAACTCTCCGAAATCCCAGAAGTCCGTCTATGGTTTATTCGCTTAGATGCCCAATATCCCTGGATGCCCTTTCTGCTGGATTGGAAATCCGGTGAACTCGCCCGCTACACTGCTATGCTCGTGCCACACCAGTTCAATCGGACAGAAGGGATTGAGTACAATCCCGAAGCCCTAGAGATTTTTGTGATGCAAAAAATCTTTGTCCTGACACAATGGATGAAGCAGATGGGAATCCCCAGTACCTCTCGTGTAAAGTCAATGGCTAAAATGCTGGGCTATGAGCTGGATGATGCCTTCTTTGAGTTAATCGGCTGATATAGCCGTCCTAAATGCTTCGTGAAAGCGAGATCCCCGACTTCTCTAAGAAGTCGGGGATCTAAACCACTGGTATCTCACAACTAACATGGGATTACTATTGCTATAGATACATAGATAGCAGATCAGCCTAACTTCTAACTCCTCAGCCGTCTTTCACTCACTCCTCAGCCCTCAATCCTAAACTCCTAACTCCTCAGCCGTCTTTCACTCACTCCTCAGCCCTCAGCCTCAGTCCTCAGTCCTAACTCCTAACTCCTCAGCCCTCAGTCCTCAGTCCTAACTCCTTTTTAAAGATAGCCTTCCAGCGTTTCAGGTTAAAATCAATTGCGGAAGACTCTAAAACATTGGGAGAGGTTCCGTTGCCTACACTTGGCGTCAATATCGATCACATTGCCACCATTCGGCAGGCACGACGGACAGTAGAACCAGATCCGGTGGCAGCAGCGGTGCTGGCAGAACTTGCCGGTGCCGATGGGATCACGGTGCATCTGCGGGAAGACCGGCGGCATATTCAAGACCGGGATGTGCGATTACTGCGGCAGACAGTGCGGACTCATTTAAATTTAGAGATGGCACCCACCGACGAAATGGTCGCGATCGCTCTCGACATCAAACCCGATTACGTCACCCTCGTGCCCGAAAAACGCGAAGAAGTGACGACAGAAGGCGGATTGGATGTTTCCAGTCAAATCGACCGAATTGGGGAAATGGTGACAAAGTTGCAAGACGCCGGAATCCCCGTCAGCTTGTTCATCGACGCCGATCCCGGTCAGATTATGGCAGCTGCGATTATTAAGGCGAAGTTCATTGAACTGCACACGGGTTGCTATGCCGAAGCAGCAGATGAAGCCAGTCGAGAGAAGGAATTAGCCGTGTTAGCCAAAGGATGCGAGCAAGCGCGTGCTGCTGGCATCCGGATCAACGCCGGTCACGGTCTTACCTACTGGAACGTTTACCCTGTTGCTTGCCTTGAAGGGATGGAAGAACTCAATATTGGTCATACCATTATTAGTCGAGCAGCTCTTGTCGGAATAGAACGAGCCGTTCGAGAGATGAAACAAGCAATGTTCGGTCATTGGTAACAACTGAAGTGTCATGAGTGATGAGTCTTCAGTCACTCGCTAATGACTCATCACCGATTGCTAACAACCCATTACCCATTAACAACCTATTAAGATGCAAAATTACTACTACGTTCTGGCTAGCCAACGCTTTTTACTTGAAGAAGAACCCTTGGATGAAGTCCTCAAAGAGCGTACCCGTAACTACCACGAACAAGAAAAAGAAATTGATTTTTGGCTAGTCAAGCAACCGGCATTTTTAGAGGCACCGGAAATGGCAGCAATTAAGGCTCAGTGCCCTCAACCTGCTGTGGCAGTCATTTCTACGAATTCCCAATTTATTACCTGGTTAAAGCTGCGGTTAGAGTTTGTGCTGAGCGGGGAATTTCAGGCACCTTCCCAAAGTATCCCTAATCCACTTGCGTCCCTCGCATCCGTTTCCTGAGAAGGCAAAAGTAAACAGTTAAAAATTAAGGAAAAAAGCAAAAAGGAAAAACTGAAAACATGAAAAAAATCTTTCTTTTGCCTTTTGCCTTTTTTCTTTTGCCGGGTGCAGTTGCGTCTGCTCAATCGTCGCCTCCCACTTGCCAGCCGCCTCCCCAAGGCGAGTATTTGGTATTAGTAGGAAGCCAAACGAGGGAAAGTCAAGAGCAAATCCAACGAACGTTGCCTAACAACACAAGTACGTCAACTTGTAAATATCTTGAAGATACGATGACGCGGATTGGTGGCTTCAGGAGCGTGGAAGATGCCAACGGTTGGGCACGTTATCTGAATGAGATTGTTGGGCTATCGGCTTTCGTTCTCCGACCTCCAGAGGCACCGGCAAATCCAAATGCACCCACCTATAAACCGCAGGCACTCGGTTCTGGTTATGCGGTGTTGGTGGATTATTCAAGCAAACCGGAAGTAGCGGCTCAAGTACGGCAGATGTTGGGTCGCGATGTTGGCTTGGTTTCCTATGTCCAACGTCCTTATTTACTGGCGGTTTACACAACCAATTCAAATGAGGCAAATTCGGCTTTAAGAAGGTTGAGCGATCGCGGTTTTTTGGTAATGCTAGTCGATAGCCGCCGAGTGACACTGCTCAGATCGTCAGTAGTGAGTAGATAGCCAATGGTAGCGATCGGTCATTAGTCCTGGTCACTCGCTAATCACTAATGACCAATCGCTAATACGCTGGCCCTGCTAAGCAGGAGACAGCGATGCCGAGTGCTGAACCCACAATCACCTGAAACGGCGTATGTCCCAGTAACTCCTTGAGACGGTCTTCGTTAAACTTGTGATGTTCTTGAAATAGCTCATCGATAATTTGGTTCAGAATGCGAGCTTGCTTACCCGCAGCCTGACGGACGCCAGCGGCATCGTACATGACGATAACGGCAAAAATGGTGGCAAGCGCAAATTCAATACTGTCCCATCCCACCGTTTGTCCAATGCCGGTTGCCAGCGCTGTTACCAATGCTGAATGAGCGCTTGGCATCCCGCCAGTGGTGACTAAGACGCGCACATTCACCTTGCCATGTTGGGCTAAGTCGATGATCAGCTTGGATGCTTGAGCGATTAAACAAGCTACGGTCGCAACCAGTAGCACATGGTTTTCTAGGATGTGGGCAAATTCCTGCATTTTGTTTTGCGTTGGGTAAAAGCGAGCAGCATTGCAAGTAGGAGCGTTTAGGAGTGAGGGGCGTATTTTCTAGTGAGTGCGAGTAGTAATGAAATCTGCGATCGCAATCAGGGGATTAGCTTTTTCTCCAAAGGTTGCCAGTTCTCCTTTGGCGGCGTCAATCAGTTGCTGAGCCTTAACTTTTGATTCCTCAAGTCCCCAAAGCCGCGGGTAAGTTGCCTTTTGGGCTTGGATGTCTTTCCCAGCAGTTTTCCCCAACTCCTCCTGAGTCGCCGTGATATCCAAAATGTCATCCACAATCTGAAACGCCAACCCAATATTTTGGGCATAGCGAGACATTCGTTGTAAGGTTTCCAATTCTGCTCCCGCTAAAATCGCGCCGCAGACCACACAAGCTTCTAGTAGCGCCCCTGTTTTGTGGGTATGAATGAAAGTGAGCGTTTCTTCCTGAATATCCGGCTTTCCTTCAGATTCCAAGTCAACGACTTGACCGCCCACCAATCCGGCAGCACCAACTGCTTTGGCTAACTGAGCAATCACCTGCAAAACTCGCTCTGCCGGTACGTTCTGGGTATTTGAGGCAATGAACTCAAAGGCGTATGTCAGTAGACCATCGCCAGCCAGAATGGCAATATCTTCACCATAAACCTTATGGTTGGTCAATTTGCCCCGCCGGTAGTCGTCGTTATCCATCGCCGGTAAGTCATCGTGAATCAAGGACATGGTATGAACCATCTCCAGGGCGCAGGCAGTTGGCATCGCCATTTCTAGGGTGCCTCCAGCCAGTTCGCAGCTGGCAAGGCAAAGAATCGGACGCAGGCGCTTGCCTCCAGCCAAAAGCGAGTAGCGCATCGCCTCATAAATTTTCTCTGGATACGTGACTGGGAGGGAACTATCCAGAGCTGCTTCTACCAGAGCCTGTTGTTGAGTCAGGTAGGTTGAAAGGTCAAAGGTCGCTGATTTACCTTTGGGAGCATGAAGGTCATCTGTCGCTAACATCCCGTGATTCCTTGTAGCACAGTCGTTTCCGTAACAATTTTACGGGGCTTTGGGTCACAAAAAGTTACGAATTATGAGCGATCGGTGTTAAGTGATGGAATTCGTCCAGAATCCTCGTGCCTCAAACCGTCTTCATTCAATCAAAACTAGAGATAGCGCTGGCTGTAGCTCCAGACTGTATTTTGCAGCAGCATGGCGACGGTCATCGCGCCAACCCCGCCGGGAACTGGGGTGATAAACTGCGCGACCTTTTTGACGGAATCAAAGTGGACATCTCCCACTAAACGAGAATTACCGGCGTCGTCGGTGACGCGATTGATGCCAACATCAATGACGACAGCGCCAGGTTTGACCATCTCGGCGGTAATCAGCGCTGGACGCCCCACGGCTGCCAACAGAATATCAGCGCTGCGGGTAATGGCTGGGAGATCGTGCGATCGCGAGTGGGCGATGGTAACGGTGGCGTCTGCGTCTAAGAGCATCAAAGCCAACGGCTTGCCCACGAGGATACTCCGCCCCACCACCACTGCCTGTTTTCCCTTCACATCAATCTGGTATTCCTGCAACAGGCGCATGACTCCGCCTGGCGTGCAACTGCGTAAACCAGCTTCAGAGCGCACCAGCCGCCCCAAGTTCAGGGGATGCAGCCCATCGGCGTCTTTATCGGGATCGATTTGATGCAGCAGGGAAACGGCGTCTAGGTGGTCGGGTAGGGGCAGCTGAACGAGAATTCCATCAACCCGCTCATCTTGATTCAGGTTTTGAATGACTTGCTCTAGTTCTGAAGCGGTCGTTTCCGTCGGGAAATGGGAACCATAGGAGGCAATCCCGACTTTGGCACAGGCGCGTTCTTTATTCCGCACGTAAGCAGCGCTGGCTGGATTATCGCCAACCATCAGCACTGCGAGTCCCGGCGGGCGTCCCGCATTGGCTTGTATTTGCTGAATTTGCTCTTGTAGCTGTCCGTAAATTCGTTCAGCGAGGGCTTTACCGTCTAATAGTTGGGCGATTGATTCGTCCATTGTGGTGTCAGGAATATGGGCAGGAATTCGTTCTTTGGGGATGAAACAGAGCGCATCTGTCATAGGATAGTTTCGCAGATTTCCCACCCTTACTGCCAAAGGATAATGAGAGAAAAGTAACGCGATCGCGTTTTTCCGTTTGCCTTGTAGCTGCATCGCAGGGCGATTTCCTTCGCCTTGTTTGCGTTTAATCTTATTTGAGACAGTCCTGCCCGACTGTAAATCTTTGGAAGATTCACTATATTTGTACCAGTCAGAGCCATCTGGATAGGGATAAGTATTAATACCGAAATAGTGAGAAACTTGAGATTTCCCCGATGCAAGATATGAGGTCAGTCAAAATCCGGGTATTGCAATTCAGCACCACCACGCTACTTTTGGGTGGGTTGTTCGGCTGCGGTCATGTGGCTCAGTCTGGATTGGGTCTGTTTAACAACCGCAGTGTCCCGATCACCAGTATCAGCGATCTTCAACAGAGTTATGAGGGCAACCCAACGGTTTATTTGGAAGGCAAGGTAGCATCTCAAGCGCCTTTTGTGGGAAGCGGCGCTTATGAGTTGCGAGATGCGACGGGAAAAATATGGGTTTTCACCAGCCAGAATCTCCCCGATAGAGGAGATGAAGTTTTAATCAAGGGGAAAGTACAGTATCAAAGCATTCCCTTCGCAGGGAAAGATTTAGGAGAAGTTTTTCTTCAGCAGCAGGAACAGCTAGAGCGGAAGCCAGCGAAGAAGGGAGCGCCTTTACTACCGGAAGGAAGCTATGAACAATAAACCAATTGTTGAGGTAGCGATCGCCATCCTCTATCGCCACGGCAAATTTCTCCTCCAGCTGCGCGACAACATCCCCGGTATTCTCTACCCCGGACACTGGGCATTTTTTGGCGGGCACCTCGAACCAGGAGAAACCCCAGAAGAAGCCATCAAGCGGGAACTGCTGGAGGAAATCGGCTATACACCGCCCGCGTTATCATTATTTGGCTATTATCCCGATACCTACGTTCTTCGCCATGTCTATCAGGCACCGCTTCCCGTGGAACTTAACCAGCTAGTGCTAGGAGAAGGTTGGGATATGGATTTATTAACGCCTGAAGAAATTCAACGCGGCGAGGGTTACTCTGAAAAAGCTAGGCAAGTACGACCGTTAGGCACTCCTCACCAAAAAATTTTACTGGATTTTATGGACAAGTTTCCTCAATTGACTGTGTAGCCAGAAGCATAACTTTTTAGTTGTTATGAATCCCGATTTCAAAATCTCAACATGATGCAATCAGCAAACAAATTACCGCGATGGGTCGTTTTAGGATTGGCATTTCCCCTCGCTGTTCTCAATGGTTGGCTATTGCTACTCGTGTTGCAATATTTTCAACCTCTAGTTAACGTTTTTGTTGCCGCACTCTTGCTGGCTTTTGTATTAGATTATCCTATCCGGTTTTTACAGCAACAAAAAGTTAAACGGAACAATGCGGTCGTCGCTGTTTCCCTAGTGGCGTTGCTAATTTTGGTAGGTTTGGGACTTACCTTAGTTCCGATCATTTGGCAACAGCTCAACGAACTAGCTAATATATTGCCTAGTTGGATTGATTCGGGGAGGCAACAACTCCAAGCTTTTCAAATTTGGGCTGAAACTCAGCAACTTCCGATTAATTTAGGCGGAATCGTTACTCAACTAACAGACCGATTATCCAGTCAACTTCAAAACGTAACGGGTAGAATTCTTAATTTTGCCTTTGATACGATTGGCACTGCTGTCAATGTTCTGCTAACAGTGGTTCTAACTTTCTATCTAATATTAAATGGAGATCGTCTCTGGGACGGAATTTTTAAGTGGTTTCCGGCTAGCTTTAGTTCCCAAGTAAGGCAAGCTCTCCGCGAAGATTTCCACAATTATTTTATCGGTCAGGCGACGTTCGCTGCTTGGAGCGGATGTGTGATCACGCTGGCATTTCTGGCTTTGCGAGTGCCGTTAGGATTATTGTTTGGAATTGCAATTGGTTTTTTGGCTCTTTTTCCCTTTGGTGCCGGAATCGGTATCAGCATTGTTAGTCTGCTAGTAGCATTACAAAATTTTTGGCTAGGGGTGGAAGTGTTAGCTGTAGCCGCCGCTATCGATCAAATCAATGCTAATTTCATCGCGCCTCGCATTTTAGGTGGTTTTACTGGCTTAAATCCTGTTTGGATTTTGCTTTCGCTGTTGATAGGAGCGAAGCTGGGAGGGCTATTGGGGTTATTAATTGCCGTACCTTTAGCGAGTTTTATCAAAAGTACCGCAGATAGCTTGCGCGACGGCAAATGGAACGAGATAGAGGAGATTGAATCTGAACCTACATCCTTAAATGTTTCGCCCGTCATAGCGTCTAAGAGCTTAGCGAGTGATGCCGGGAGTTGATGACTGTTTTAATTGGTACAAATGCCGCTTGAGAAGGCAAGACTAATAAATGTTTCTTGAAGCAACGCCGATAGTTTGGCACAACGGAAAGTTAGTTGAACGGGAAAATGCTGCGCCTTCTATTGCTAGCCATTCTCTGCATTTAGGTATCGGCGTTTTTGATGGGATCATGGCTTATTGGAATTGCGATCGCTATTACATTCATCGCTTAGATTCACATTTAGACCGTCTTCGCAATGGTTCTACACATATTGGTTTGGGTTTTTCTTGGTCGAACGAAGACCTGAAAGCAGGTATTTTGGCACTTTTAGAGGCAGTTCCGGCAACAAATTACTATATTCGACCGATTGTTTATCGCTCGGTGCCTCAACTGAACTTTAACGATACAATGCCGGTCGATGTGACCATCTTGGCAGTGACGATTCCACGGGATGTTGATAAATCTCTGACTTGCCACATTTCCCCTTATGAACGAGTTTCTGGTAATGCAATTCCAGTGGCGTGGAAACTCTGTGGAACTTATGTAAACAGTTATTTAGCTCGTCGCGCTGCTGAAGTGGCTGGATTTAATGAGGCTATTTTGCTTGACCAACAAGGCAGAATTACTGAAGCGGCAGTGGCTAATCTTTTTCTTCTGCAAGAGGATAGAGTAATTACGCCTGCACTGACTCCGAATATTTTCCCTGGTATCACCCGCGCTACACTGCTTGATATTGCCGGGGAATTAGGACTTGAAGTGGTTGAACGGGATGTGCGACCGGAGGAATTAGGGAATTTTGAGGGTGCTTTCCTGGCTGCGACGATGATGGAATTGAAGCCATTAGCAAGTATTCATCCTTATGAATATGATTCGGCAAATCATCCTGTATTTCGACGTTTTTTGAAGGAATTTCGCGAAATTACGCACCAATAGGAACGATTTTTAGCATCTCGCAAACTTCCTTTTGTGGAGACACGATTAATTGCGCCTCTACATCCCCTGGCGGGTGAAGACGTTCAGTACAAGATTTCAGGTTAACAAACTGCAAACAACGGCAAGAGATACGTGCGGTAAAGTCATTAAAGACCACGGCGTAGCACTGACTTTCCATGAACGTTCCTGACTCGGCATCTACCCCGACCGAACCCAAAATCCGTAACGCTGACTCACGACTGGTGGATCGCAGCAAGCTGAGTAAGATGTACCACCATTACGTAGAAGTGAAGGATAAGTATCCTCATGCGCTGCTGCTGTACCGGGTGGGAGACTTCTTTGAAACCTTTTTTCAGGATGCGATCGCTGTATCGAGAGAATTAGAACTTGTCCTCACCAGCAAGCAAGCGGGAGAAATTGGTCGGGTGCCGATGACGGGAGTGCCGCACCATGCTTGGGAACGCTACACGACTCAGCTGGTGGAGAAGGGATATGCGGTGGTGATCTGCGATCAGGTAGAAGACTCCGCCGATACTGACCCTGGAAAGCTGGTGAAGCGGGAAGTGACGCGGATTCTCACCCCCGGTACGTTGCTGGAAGAAGGGATGCTGAATGCGCGTCGCAATAATTACCTGGCGGCGGTGGTGATTGCCGGGAATCATTGGGGTTTAGCTTATGCAGATATTTCTACTGGGGAATTTCTAACTACTCAATCGAGCGAATTAGAGCATTTGACGCAAGAATTGATGCGTTTGCAGCCTTCTGAAGTTTTGGTGCCAACGAATGCGCCAGATTTAGGCAGTTTGCTGCGACCGGGGGAGACTTCCGAGCATTTGCCCAGTTGTTTACCGCCATCTTTTTGTTATGCATTGCGAGCGCAAACTCCTTTTACTGCGGGTGAATCGAGACATCGATTATTGCAGCGGTTTAAAGTGCGAAGTCTGGAAGGACTCGGTTGCGAACACCTCCCCCTGGCTGTCCGCGCTGCGGGTGGTTTGCTGGAATATTTAGAAGACACCCAGAAAGAAAACCTCGTTCCTCTCCAGTTCCTCCGCACCTACACCCTCAGCGATTATCTAATTCTTGACCACCAAACCCGCCGCAATCTAGAAATTACGCAAACGGTGCGGGATGGCACCTTTCACGGTTCCCTGCTTTGGGCGTTGGATAGAACTAGCACAGCGATGGGGGGACGTGCCTTGCGGCGGTGGTTGCTGCAACCGCTACTGGATATCAAAGGCATTGCAGCGCGGCAAGATACGATTCAAGAATTAGTCGAAAATAGCTTCTTGCGGCAAGATTTGCGCCAATTGTTGCGGCAAATTTACGATTTAGAACGGCTAACGGGTCGCGCTGGTTCCGGCACGGCGAATGCGAAGGATTTAGTTGCTTTAGCGGATTCTCTGGCAAAATTGCCGGAATTAGCGGAACTGGTGGCGGATGCTTACTCTCCGTTTATGAGAGCTTTGCAGAAGGTGCCGCCGGAATTGGAACAACTGGCAAAGAGACTCAGCGCCCATTTGGTAGACGCGCCTCCCATCCATATCAAGGAAGGCGGTTTGATTCGCCCCAATGTGAATGTCCAGTTGGATGAAATGCGAAGTCTTGCCCAAGAGGATCAGCAATGGGTGGCGAATTTGGAGGTGACGGAGAAGGCGCGAACCGGGATTTCCACGCTGAAGGTGGGCTTTAATAAGACATTTGGCTACTACATCAGCATCTCTCGCACTAAAGCTGACCAAGTTCCGGATAACTACATCCGCAAGCAAACGCTGACGAATGAGGAACGCTATATTACTCCGGAGTTGAAGGAGAGAGAAGCGCGGATTTTGACGGCGCGGGATGACTTAAATCGCCTGGAATATGAGATTTTCACTTCTTTAAGAGAAGAGGTGGGGCAATACGCAGAACAAATTCGCACGATTTCTCGTGCGGTGGCGGCGGCTGATGTGTTGTGTGGTTTGGCTGAGGTGGCGGTTTATCAGGGTTATTCCTGCCCTCAGATGGTGGAAGGTCGGGAAATTCGGATTATTGATGGGCGTCATCCGGTGGTTGAGCAGTCTTTGCCACCTGGGTTTTTTGTGCCGAATTCGACTGGGTTGGGGAGGGGGGAGTTAACCCCACCCCAGCCCTCCCCGCAAGCGGAGAGGGAGAACCTCACCCCGCTTGCGGGGGGAATCAGGGGGGTAGAAGAAAGACCGGATTTAATTATTTTGACGGGTCCGAATGCGAGTGGGAAGAGTTGCTATTTGCGGCAGGTGGGGTTAATTCAGTTGATGGCACAAATTGGTAGTTTTGTGCCAGCTAGGGCGGCGACTTTGGGAATATGCGATCGCGTTTTTACTCGTGTCGGTGCGGTAGATGATTTGGCGACGGGTCAATCTACTTTTATGGTGGAGATGAATGAGACAGCAAATATTCTCAATCACGCAACGGCGAAGTCTCTGGTACTCTTAGATGAGATTGGTCGGGGGACGGCAACATTTGATGGTCTCTCGATTGCTTGGGCGGTGGCGGAGTATCTTGCCAGTGAAATTCGCTCGCGGACGATTTTTGCCACTCATTACCACGAATTGAACGAACTTGCTTCGATTTTGCCGAATGTGGCAAATTACCAGGTGACGGTGAAGGAGTTACCCGACCAGATTATCTTTTTGCATCAGGTGCAACCGGGAGGCGCTGACCGTTCCTATGGCATCGAAGCAGGGCGGCTAGCAGGTTTACCTGCACCCGTGATTCAACGCGCCAAGCAGGTGATGAGCCAAATTGAAAAGCATAGCAAAATTGCTATCGGGCTGCGCCAAGGCGGGCAGGTAGAGGAATCATCTACCTTCTAGGGAGGAAATGCATACTTCTGTTTTTTTGACAAGATTATTTTCCCCATACTCAGTCCACTTGATAAATAATCAAGCGGGACTGAAATCAGTAAATCTTTATACAAAATTGCTAACAATTCAGTAGTTTCTGGGTTTCATTTAGGCACCTAGAGGGCGCACATTAGTATTAGGGATCGGGCACCGTAGTTCTACTAAAAAAAGATTAATTAGGGAACTTATTTGCAGGGTGTTAGTGTCTGAATTCCTATCAACCAGTACGCATTAGCACTTTTCGTAGCAACTCTAAACAAGTTAGCGTTCCGAAAGGTGGCATCTCCAAAAGGAGATTCGCAGCATTAACGAGAAGGCTCGCTTCAGGAATTAGGGAAAAGCAATCTGCAAGTCAATTCATACTTAATTTGCCGGAACCTTTAACTTTTTCCGGAAATTATAAGCATCTGGGTGCATATTCTACCAATACAATTAATGCCCTTTGTAATAACAGCACCCCTGTCAATGTTTGCTATGGAAGAAGTTACTACCCCTGCCTCTCCCACAGAAACTATCGCTCAAAAGGCTAGCCAGCTAAGTCTAATTGTTCAGGCTTTGGTGTTGACGGGCATTTTATCTTTGACCGCTACACTAACGCTCCCAAATCGCAAAGTTACGATTTCAAATCCTCGTTCTGGGGTTAGTTTATTAACATCGGTTCAGAATGCGGTTTTGCAGGACGTGTCTCAACATTCAGGGTTGCCAAAGTCGGCGCTAAACATTGTCCAAACTCAACCGCAAACTTGGTCTGATGACTGCTTAGATATTAATAACTTGGAGGTGCTTTGCACCGAGATGCAAGTTCCTGGGTGGCAAGTCACGGTAGGGAATGGGCAACGCCGCTGGATTTATCGCACTAATGCCTCTGGCTCGATGGTGAAGCTGGCTCAAGGCGTCACACCCAATCAATAGAGCGGAAAGTAGGGAAGGTTACTGGCGATCGCTATCGAACGTATATAATTCGTGCATCTAGTTTCAGCGATCGCAATGCGTAATAGATACTTTTCGCACTGGATTGGTCGGGAAATGACCCCGCTAAAATGTAATTTCCTAAATTTGACTTGGCGATCAATGCATCGGGTACGCACTGACGCACTTGTTCCAGCGTGGCTTCACTTCCGGAGGGAACCACGACCACATAGTGATATTTAGGCAGGCGTCCCAGAACGATTAAATTCCCTTCCTGACGAGTATTAAAACCGGGTCTTTGCGATATATTCAGCAGCTCGGAACAGGGCGATGCTTGCACGCTTGACGCTTGCAAATTCCAAATAATCCAACTAACCGCAGCTAATATAATCAACTTACGGATTCTAGGAAAAGTTTGAAAATTAGCTGTTAGTTTGTTGTCTGTGATTGGTTGTGTAAAAGTGGGTTTAATCAAGATATCTGCTAATCGCGAGTAGATGCACAAATCCTCTTTAAACGGTGAAGTTAACAGAAATTTCACGCTGGGTGTGCCGCTTTAGGCTGAAATATTCAGTGGGGGTACGATCGCTTCCGCTGGATCTGCCAAGTTGACCTTCTCTCCCTGGATGCAGTAAATAATTGTTGCCTGTTCTCGTCCCCGCAGTTGAATGGCGCGGACAGCAGGCCCGTGATAGCGATCGCTTGCATAAGCAAATGTACTGCCACTGACAATCATTTGGTAGGGGTTGTGAATTTTTACTTCTTTATTCATCGGTTCCAGTCTGGCGGCAACATTGACGGTATCCCCCAAGACTGAATAATTCAGGCGTCGGGAACCTCCCACACTTCCGGCAACCACTGGCCCTGTGTGAATGCCAATCCCTATCTCAATCGTAGGCTTGTTAGCGTTGTGGAAGCGCTGGTTGAGCTTTTTGAGTCGTTCCTGCATCGCAATTCCTGCCGCGATCGCATTTAGGGCGTCCTGTTGAATTTCTTCCGGCGTGGTGTGCGAAAACGGAATCCCGAAAACCGCCATAATTGCATCCCCAATATATTTGTCGATCACACCACCACGATCCATGATGCAATCTGTCATGGCGTCTAGGAACAGGTTCAGCCACTCGATTAATTCCCCCGGCGGTAGTTTCTCGGAAATACTGGTAAAACCCCGGATATCGGCAAATAAAACCGTGACCATCATTTCTTGGGCTTGCAGCTTCCCTTTGTGGAAGATTTCGTCTTTCCGGTGCCAAATGAGGTCAGCCATTTCTGGCGCAACGTGCTTGGCAAACAAACTCATCAGTTGTTGCTTTTCATATTGTTCTCGCAGCTGAACGCCGATCCCAGCAGCGATCGCGGTTCCCACAGGTGCGACGATGGGCAACCACCAGCCATCGTCGATGAAGGCACTCAGGGCAAAGATTACCCAACCACTCGGTAACAAAATAGCGATCGCCATTCGCGCCCACACTCCCTGTTTTAACAACAGCCAGCTAGTAATCGGGGCAATCCCCAACAACAAGAGCATTACTGTTGTTTTAGGCAGCGTGTGCAGCAGCTTGTCGTTCAGCAAGTTATCAATTAACGCCGCATGGAGATAAACTCCAGCCGTAGGAGGATTTTGATTGTAAGGCGATCGCAAGCGATCGATAGCGGTTGCCGTGACACCGACTAAAACAAACTTGTTGGCGAAGGCTTTCGCGTCAACTTTGCCTTCCATGATTGAGGCATAAGAATAGGTGGAGACATTTTGGGTTGGCCCAGGCCAGTTAATCCAGACATCTTTACGCCTCTGAACCTCAGCCAGATGAGGCAGGGATACCGCCTCTGGTGCCTCTAGCAGCATTGCTAAACCGAGAGCGGGTTTGGTGCCAAAAAAGAGGGCTGCCTGTCGGCTAATGCCGTCTGCGTCGGGATTGTGCCAAATTTGACCTTCCCCAAGTGCCGCTTTTTTTAATTCGGGTAATATTTCCAGAGGTTGCCCTCGATTGTCCCAAGCCGTTGCCAAGATGACATTGCCAGATTTAGCGATCGCTTTGGCAAATTTCTCATCCCCTTGGCCTGGATCGACGAACAACACATCGAAACCAATGACTGCTGGAGAGGCTGGTTCTAGCTTCTGCAACAATTGGGCATAGCGATCGCGCGACCAAGGAAATTTCCCGTATTTCTTTAAACTCGCATCGTCAATCGCAATCACCGCGACCCGACGATCCCAATTCGTCTGCGGTAATATACTGGCGCTACGAGCTTGAAACAGCGCACTGTATACAAGCCGTTCCAGGGGTTGCCATGCCCCTATCTGCCATAACCCGACAGACAATAAACCGACCATTGCGCCCGGAACGATTGATTGACTGCTAGAAATAAAACGCTGATTTTTTTTAAACCAATTTTTGATTAACACGTTGATTCCATCAAAAACATCAACCATCGTGATTGCTTGCCTGGAAACATACGGACTTTTCCCAAGCGTTCCGCACGCTCACCGGATGGTAAATGCCCCTGATGGAATACTGAATTTATCGCGATTCTCTATTCTTGGATGCAGTCCAGTTGAACCCCGCCCCTGTCCTTCCCCTTGAACGAGGCTACCGTGTATACACAAGTCTTCTTGAACTTGCAAGTCCCGTTTTGATCCCCCCAACCCCCCTTGAAAAGGGGGGCGAATTAAGTCAAAGTCCCCCTTTTTAAGGGGGATTTAGGGGGATCAATCAACGTTTTGCCAATTAATCAAAGATGTGTATACACCGTAGGGGTTGGGGGTGAGGTTACGAGTGTGTATATATGCACTAAGAGTGAGAACTGCTACAAGCTTGATTCAGACAAAACGCGATCGCATCACGAGATACGCGATCGCGTCACAGTATTGGCGCTTTCAAGTTCTTTGACGACTTCTCCAGTAACTCATGCCCTTGAGAATTTTCACCTCACTCGTGCGGAGGATTTTGCCAATTGATTCGCGTTCTCAATCTCAGATTGAGAACGCGAATTCGTGGGTTGCTGCCTCGTCTTTTCCGACTAAAAAGGAGAGGAAAAGGCTATCTGATAAAAATTATTGATTCACAGGATTCTCCGATGTCCCCGCACTATTCGGAATTTCCAATTCATAAACTTGTTGATTGCCCAAAGGATTCCGCACGACTAATCTCAGCTGCCGATTAGACGGGATTGGCACCACCGTATCGAGTTGTCCCTCGCCTCCCGTATCCACAATCTGATTATTCACTAACACTAAATTGATTGGGTCTACCGTTCCAGTGACTCTAACTTGACCATCGCCTGTCACCGATAGAACCTGTAATTTCAGTCTCGTGTCACCCGTTGTCACCTTGGGAATCGTTGGAGCCTGTCCCGGAACAATTAAAGCAGAATACCCCGGCTCTACCAACACAGTTTTCCCTCGCGCACTAAAGGCTACTTTGCCTCGGATAGTTGAAAGCCCAGTTTTCCCATTGGAACCGACGGTGACGCCAAATTCTGTGCCTCTCGTCCCAGCAACGCCCCCAGGCGTCTCCACTTCAAAGCTAGAGTTAGGGTTAGTAAAAGGTCGTACTTTGGCGCTGACCTGTCCCTTATCCATATAAAGGCGCGTTTGTTTGCTACCATCCTTACTTGTCTTTAAAGTCTTGACTTGCACGTTGGTGTTTTCGGAAACCTGAACCGTACCGATGCCATCTTCCATCGCCAAAACAGCACTGGCGTCGAAGTTGGTGCTGAGACTACCGGATGCCTGCAAGCGATCGCCAACTTTCACTGGCTTTCCTTGAGTTGTTACCGTACCGTTCGTTTCTTTGACTTCTATCGAGCGTGGACTAACCGCAGCTCGAACACTTTCGGAGATAAACGATAAGGAAGTAAGGACTAAGCTACCGGCTAACAGGGATAATCCTAGTAGGGTGACTGGAAAAACAGGGAACTTCATAGAGAATCGGGAGCCATAACGGGTGAACGCAAAGACGATTTAAGGACTACTGAAAGAAAAAAGGTTTCTACAGCAACTTTGGTATGATTCTTCGCTTGCAACAATTTCAAATCAGGATTCTGACAGCTTCTCGCCGTTCCTGGCGGCAGTTTTTTTTGAGTTGCCTCTTGACACTGGTTGTTTCTTTCAGCTGCCTGCTGGGGACGCCATCAGCTTTAGCAGGTATCAACGACGACAACTTTGACGGGAATGTTTTTCTCCTCTATGGCGGCAATGCCTCGCTGGTTCCCCCGCGAGTGGCATTGGCAGATTCTCTTAAAGGAGGTAAACCGGCATTGTTGGTGTTCTACGTGGACGACAGTAGCGATTGCAAGCAACACGCAATCGTCGTTTCGCAGCTTCAAGCTTTTTATGGTCGAGCCGCTGATTTCATCCCCATCGACGTAGATTCGATTCCAGTACAATCCAACTTTACACCTACGGAACCGGGCTACTACTACGAAGGCCTCGTCCCCCAAACAGTCTTGCTAAACCAGAAGGGCGAAGTTGTCCTCAACCAAAAGGGTACGGTGGCGTTTGAGAAAGTAGACGATGTTTTCCGTGAAGTGTTTAACTTGTTACCTCGCTCAGAATCGGTGGAGCTGAAGCGGCGACTCGTGAATGAGTTTAATACGGAGTTAGCCAAGTAAGTGGAGTTTTGTGGGTGGAGAATCTTGACTGTTTCAATTTCCGACAGGCGCGATCGCTCAACTCACAAGACAAAATCCTTGACAAATTTAGCAAAGTGTTCGTTTGCTCTCACTTCTTCAGTTTCTTCAGTAGCAAAAAACTCGATTCCTGCTCAAAAGGGGTGATTCAAAGTTTTGTGCAAATACTAAACTTCTATCTTGAGCTGTAATCTAAATCATATTAAATCTCTAGCTATAGATTGAGTTAAGTGCTGTTTTGAACCAATAACCTGAGTATCAAATAGCAGCAATCTTAACCATGAATTCTTCGATTTTTTCTCAAGCCTGTCTTTTACCGTCTGCAATCATTAGACCTCTTGCAAAAGTCGTCGCTGGGGTAATATGAGGTCTGAAATTATGCGCTCGCTCACCTGTCTTCTACGCTCACCCCTGGTAATTCATAAGTAAAGCTAATGAAATACG